>NZ_DJAU01000054.1:0-76434 GCF_002429725.1 Lysinibacillus sp. UBA5994
AAAAACGAACCAGAAGTTTGAAAAGACAATGCTAATTGTTTTAATTGGCATTATTGCTGTACTAGGAATTCTTGTATTAAATAAACAAGCAGCGATTCAAACAACAAGTATAGACATTCAAAAAATCGAATCAGAAGCAGAAGAGATTGCGAAACAGAATGTTGACTTAACGNNAAAGAACTCGGTTTAACTCAAAATGAGAAAAATGTAAAGGTAGTGCCGGGAGAATGAAAAAAAAGAGATTTCGATTCCAATGGGGAGCCTTTCTATTATTAATTTTTTATGGAGGGCTCTTTTTTCTATTATTCACAAGAATGGTGACATTACAGGCTACAGGTGAAGTGGAAGGACAAGAGCTTGCAGCGAGAGCAGCAGCTAAGTATGGTAAGGAAAGTGTAATTACAGCTAATCGTGGGAAGATTTATGATCAAAATGGACAAGTAATTGCAGAGGATACATTGAGTTATCGAATGATTGCCATTGTAAGCGAAAAGGCTACAACAGATCCAAAGAATCCTCGACATGTAGTGGATTCGGAGAAAACGGCAAAAGTACTAGCGAAATATATTCCAGCGATGAAGGAAAAGGAAGACGAGATTGTTAAAAAATTGAACAATCGATATAGAAGTGATGGTGAACCTTTATATCAAGTTGAGTTTGGTAGCGCAGGCCGTGGCATTAGTCACGAGGTCATGAGTAAAATAAAGGAAGAAAAATTACCAGGAATTCTCTTTGTGAGTGACTTAAAACGGTATTATCCAAATGGTGTATTTGCCTCTCATTTAATTGGCTATGCTCTCAAAAAAGATAATGAAGATGGCACGGTTACAACCAAGGGAGAAATGGGTCTAGAATATACGTATGATAAAGAATTAACAGGCGTTAATGGCAAAGTGGAATATGAGACAGATGCTTTCCGCTATTTGCTTCCAAACAGTGAGAAAATGATTACACCTGCAAAAAATGGGGACGACATTTATTTAACACTTGATAAAACAATCCAAAGCTTCTTAGAGGAAGCAATGACAAAGGTTGAACAGGAATATAATCCTGAGTCCATGACCGCGGTAGTAGCAGATCCGAAGACTGGAAAGATTTTAGCAATGTCACAGCGTCCTACATTTAACCCAGAAACACGTGAAAGTCAAAATATGAAGTGGCTGAATGAGGTGATTGAGGAGACAATTGAGCCTGGCTCGACGATGAAAACTTTCACGCTTGCTTCAGCTATCGATACGGGAAAATGGACACCCAATGATTGGTTTATGTCAGGTTCATATACAGTATTTGACCGTACGATTCGAGATCACAATAGATATGGTTGGGGTCCAATCACTTATTTAGAAGGTTTTCAACGCTCTGCCAATACTGGTATGGCCCATTTATTAACTAAGATTGGCGATGACGTATTTATTGATTATCTGGATCGCTTTGGTTTTGGGCACAAAACGGGAATTGATTTACCGAATGAAGCAGCGGGTACTATTTTATCGAAGTACCCTATTCAACGAGTAACAACAACTTACGGCCAAGGTTCAACAGTAACACCTATTCAGTTAATCCAGGCGATGACTGCTATTGCGAATGATGGCAAGATGATGCAACCGTATGTTATCGACCGTATTGTTGATTCTTCTACAGGGAAAATTATTCAAAATCATGAGCCTGTTGAAAAAGGACAGCCGATTAAAGCTGATACAGCGAAACAAGTACGAGAAATCCTAGCTTCAACATTAACATCAAAACATGGGACAGCGAAGGATTTTATATTGGAGGATTATGAGGTTGCAGGGAAAACGGGGACTGCCCAAATTCCGAAAGCTAGTGGTGGATATCTTTCAAACCAATACCTTTATTCATTTTTAGGCTTGGCTCCTGTAGATGATCCACAGCTAATTGTATATGTCTCAGTGAAAAAACCTAAGCTGAACAATGAGCTTGGATCTGTACCAGTATCGAAAGTCTTTAATCCAGTTATGTTAAATAGCTTAAAGCACCTTAATATCAACCCAGACGATGTTCAACATGTCAATAAAGTCAGCATTCAGGACTTTACAGGTCAAAGTGCTGAAGCGGTTGAAGTAGAATTAGCCAATGATGGTTTACAACCAATTGTTGTTGGTAGTGGTGGTAAAATTATTGAACAATATCCATCGAACACTCAAAAGCTGGTAAAAGGTAGTTTTGTATTTTTAAAGACAGATGGCGAGGTAACATTGCCAGACTTTACGAATTGGTCATTACGTAATTTACTAGTCTTCAAATCTATGACTGGACTAGAGATGGAAATATTCGGCGAAGGTTTTGTAGCAAGTCAAAGCGTTTCAGCTGGAACCGTCATCACTGATAGTTCCCCGATTGTTGTTAAGCTCAAAACACCTGCTGAAAGCTTTGTACAAGACGTTGAAGCTGCCTCTGAGGGTGAAGTTGAAGAAGTAGAGGATGAATAATACTGAATAGAAGTCCACTTTATTTCATACGTTGTAAAAAACAAGGTGTGATGTCGAATGAAGTGGATTTCTATCCATTCTAAAAAGCGTTTACGTATTTTATATGTGTTATTTATGTGTGTAGCAGTGGCAATTGTTGTTAGGTTGTTCTTTTTGCAAGTGTTAGATCAAAAAGAATTGACTACTAAGGCAGAGGAGAACTGGGACAGGGAAATTCCATTTGCGAATGAACGAGGGCATATAACAGATCGAGATGGAGAGAGTATTGTAACTAATAAGCTAGCGCCTACTTTATATTTCATGCCTTCACAAAGTGATGATATTGAAGGAGCTGCTGAAAAAATTGCCCAGGTTCTAGAAGTGGATAAAGCGAAGCTATTAGAGAAAATGCAAAAAAAAGCGTACTTAGTGAAACTAGCACCTGAAGGCAAAAATATACCTTATGAAAAAGCAGTAGAATTACAAGGCATGCAAATTGAAGGATTGTATAGTGGTGTTGATTATTCTAGGGATTATCCTTATGGCACGCTATTATCTCGATTTTTAGGTTTTACGGGGTATGATGCCCAAGGATTAGCTGGGATTGAATATGAATATGATAAATTTCTGCAGGCTAATTCTTCTGCTATCCGTCTCTTTACAGATGCAAAAGGTAATAATTTACCTAATGTTTCAAGTGCTTGGAAAGCAGGAGAAGATGGTGCTACGATCGAGCTAACAATTGACGTTGATGTACAGCAAGTCGTAGAGCGCGAAATATCGCAAGCAATGAAGCGCTATGAAGCTGACCAAGCACTAGCTATTGCGATGAATCCAAACACTGGCGAAATTTTGGCATTAGCCTCTTATCCTACTTTCCACCCAGCGGAATATCAATTAGTAGAGCCAGCCATCTACAATCGAAATTTACCTGTATGGATGACGTATGAGCCCGGTTCTACTTTTAAAATTATTACCCTTAGTGCTGCGTTGGAAGAAAACTTAGTGGATTTGGAGCATGAAACCTTTTATGATCCAGGTTATACGATGGTAGCGGGAGCAAAGCTTCGCTGTTGGAAACGTGAAGGACATGGGCATGAAACCTTTTTAGAGGTGGTTGAGAACTCCTGTAACCCAGGCTTTATAGAATTAGGTCAGCGTCTAGGCAATGAGCGATTACTACAATATATTAAAGACTTTGGTTTTGGAAAAAAGACAGGGTCTAATATAGCTGGTGAAGCATCGGGTATTTTATTTTCTAAGGATGCCTTTGGCCCTGTTGAGCAGGCCACCACTTCATTTGGGCAAGGGGTAGCCGTGACACCTATTCAACAAGTTCAAGCAGTAGCTGCTGCCATAAATGGAGGCAAGCTTTATACGCCATATGTTGTGAAAAAGGTATTTAATCCAAATACAGGTGAAGTCATACAAGAAACGCAACCAGTTGTTAAAAATCAGGTAATTCGTGAAGAAACCTCTGCTAAGGTTCGAGGTGCTTTGGAATCAGTAGTAGCGAATGGTTCAGGTCGACAAGCCTTTCGAGATGGACTGCGAATTGGTGGTAAAACTGGAACAGCGCAAAAAGTTGAAAATGGCCGTTATAAAAGTGGAGAATACATCGTATCCTTTATTGGCTTTGCACCAGCAGACAATCCGCAAATTGTTGTCTATGTAGCTGTTGACAATCCGAAAAAGACAACCCAGTTTGGTGGTGTTGTAGCAGCGCCTATAGTGGGGCAAATTATTGAGGATGTTGCGCCTTTTGTAGGTATTGAAAAATCGAAGGAACAACTGGAAAAGGATTATCGTTATGGTGACCCAATTACTGTGAAGGTACCGAATTTTATTGGTCAAACAAAGGATGATATTGCCAAGCAGTTTTATCCATTCCGTATTGAATGGCATGGAGAAGGGACTAAAATTGGTAATCAATTACCTGAAGTGGATAGTGTTATCAAACAAGATGGTACCATTCATTTATATTTGGAGAACTAAAATAACTTTACCTTTAAAAAATGGGAAAGAACCACTATTATTATGAAGGGTAGTAATAATAAAATGAAAGTTAATGCTTTTTTCTTAAAGAAGAAAGTGAAACAAGATTTAAAGGAGATTTTTCAATGAAACTCGCAACAACACTTACCATTTTAGCTCTTGCTTTTATAGTAACAGTTATCCTGGCACCAATTAGTATTCCACTTCTTCGTCGTCTAAAGTTTGGGCAAAGTATTCGAGAAGAGGGACCAAAATCACATATGAAAAAAGCTGGTACACCAACAATGGGGGGAATCATTTTCTTAATATCCATCCTCGTAACAACTGTTGGTGTAGGTAGCTTTTTAGATTTATTAACGACACAGACCGTAGTACTTTTATTAGTATTAGCAGGATTCGGCTTAATAGGTTTATTAGATGATGGTTTAAAGGTTGTATTTAAAAGAAATTTAGGTTTAACCTCTCTTCAAAAATTGATTGGTCAAATTGTTATTGCTATTCTTGCGTATTTCCTTCTACATGTAGGATCGTTTGATACAACGTTAGCTATTCCATTTACGGAGTGGACTATTGATCTAGATGTATTCTATGTAGCCTTTTTAATTTTTTGGTTAGTAGGCTTCTCCAATGCAGTGAATTTGACAGATGGACTAGACGGGCTAGTGGCGGGTACTGCCTCAATTGCCTTTGCAGCATTTGGTGTTATTGCGCTATTCCAAAGTCAGGCAGATATTGCACTATTTTCGTTTGCTGTAACAGGTGCTTTATTAGGCTTTTTATTATTTAATGCAAATCCTGCAAAGGTATTTATGGGGGATACGGGGTCATTAGCATTAGGTGGAGCATTAGCTATGGTATCTGTCTTAGTAAAAGAAGAATTCTTGCTTTTACTAGTTGGCTTAGTGTTTGTGATCGAAACACTTTCCGTTATTTTGCAGGTAGGTAGCTTTAAGCTTCGAAAAAAGCGTATTTTTAAAATGAGCCCTATTCATCATCATTTTGAATTATCCGGTTGGTCAGAATGGAAAGTAGTGCTTGTCTTCTGGTCAACTGCCTTAGCAGTAGCATTAATTGCAGTCTTATCGGAGGCGTTCTAATGAAAAACTATACAGATTTACAACATAAAAAAGTACTTGTGTTAGGTCTAGCAAAAAGTGGTGTGGCCGCTGCTGAAATTTTACATGAGCTTGGTGCATTTGTAACAGTAAATGATTCAAAACCATTTGATGAAAGTCCAGATGCACAAGGGCTCTTACAGAAGGGGATTACAGTTATCTGTGGTCGCCATCCTGAAGATTTACTTGATGAAGGCTTTGAGTTAGTGGTAAAAAATCCAGGTATACCTTATAGCAATCGAATTGTGGCTGATGCCCTTAGTCGAGAGATTCCAGTCTGGACAGAGATTGAGCTAGCTTTTTTAATTAGTGATGCACCATTTATTGGTATAACAGGCTCAAATGGCAAAACAACGACGACAACTTTAATATTCGACATGTTAAGTAACGGAAGTAAAAATCCTTTAATTGCTGGAAATATTGGGACAGTTGCTTGTGGCGTCGCAAAAGAAGCTAATCAAGATGACATCATTGTAACAGAATTGTCTTCTTTCCAATTGATGGGGATTAAAACGTTTAAGCCTAAAATTGCTATTTTGACGAATCTTTATGATGCGCATCTAGACTATCATGGAACATTTAATAACTATGCTGAAGCGAAGTTTGGCGTAACTCGTAATCAAGATGACAGTGATTATTTTATTTATAATGCCGACCAACCGATAGTGGTTGGATATGCAGCACAATCTCATGCACAGAAGATTCCATTCAGTTCGAAGGGGCGTACTGCAAATGGAATTAGTGCAGATGATACAACAATTTATTGGCAAGGTGAACCATACATGGATCGCGCGAACATTGCCTTGCCTGGTAAGCATAATTTAGAAAATATCCTAGCAGCCGTGGCAGCCTGTATTTTAGTTGGCTGTGACAAAGAGAAGATGGAAGAGGTTTTAGCGACATTTGGTGGAGTTAGACACCGTACACAATTCGTACGTGAATGGAACGGTCGTAAGATTTACAACGACTCTAAGGCAACCAATTGCTTAGCGACAAAGAGTGCTTTAGATGCTTTCCAAGCTCCTGTCATTTTACTCGCAGGTGGCTTAGATCGTGGACATTCTTTCGAAGAGCTTCGCCCTTGTATGAGTCATGTAAAGGGTGTTGTTGCGTTTGGAGAAACTGGCTTACGATTTGTAGAATTTGCAAAATCGTGTGGTGTCCAACATACCGTCATTGCTCAAAATGTAGAAGACGCTGTTCAATATGCAGCACCGATGTCTGCAGAAGGAGATGTTATTTTACTATCTCCAGCATGTGCAAGTTGGGATCAATATGACAGCTTTGAAATACGTGGAGATGTTTTTATTGATGCTGTAATGAAGCTGTAATGAGCCTGTAACTATTTTAGAATATACTTGACTTGGAAGGATGGCATTACTGAGAGGTAAAGAAAGCTACTTATTGCTCGTCACAACTTTGATGCTATCAATAATCGGCATTATTTTCGTCTATTCTGCAGGTACCTATTGGAGTGCCGTTCATTATAGTGGAAAAATGCCGTTTTATATGAAGCAAAGCGTATACTTTGTGGTAGCCATNNATTCGATTAAATATTTTGAGAGAGCAGTCCTTTTGGAAAATGGCCTATATATTTTCGTTAATTTTACTCGTTCTCGTCCTGATTCCTGGTATAGGATTAGTGCGAAATGGTTCGCAAAGCTGGATTGGTGTAGGTCCATTAACAATACAGCCGGCAGAGCTAACGAAAATTACCGTCATTGTGTACTTGAGCCATATATTAGCCCAACATAAAACGGGCACTCCTGTTGTTAACTGGCGACATGGTTTTATCCTGTTACTTCCTGTTGTTCTTATCATGTTGCAGCCGGATTTTGGCTCAGTATTTATTCTCGTTGTATCTGTGTTTTTATTGTTTTTTGTCGCTGGCTATCCTCTAAAATTATACGCCATGATTATGCTAGCTGGTGTCGCTGGATTAGTAGGTCTCATAGCGACAGCGCCATATCGTCTAAAGCGTATAGAAGCATTTCTTGATCCATGGGCTGATCCCTTGGTTAGTGGGTTCCAAGCGGTGCAATCTTTAATGGCTATCGGTCCAGCAGGGATTTTTGGGCATGGCTTTGGACAAAGCCGACAAAAGTTTCTGTATTTACCAGAGCCTCAAAATGATTTTATTTACGCCATTATTTTAGAAGAAGTCGGATTGATTGGTGGCCTCGTTATTTTAGTGCTTTTTGTACTAACGATCTATGCAGGCTATAGATTTGCTGTACAGGCTAAAAACCGAACGTCCTATTATGCGATTATCGGGCTAGTCACAATGCTTATGGTGCAGGCTTTTCTAAATATAGCCGTAGTAATAGGTTTAGTGCCAGTAACGGGTGTTACATTACCTTTTATTAGCTATGGTGGAACATCTTTAGTAACAATGTGGTTAATAATAGGTATTATTTATCAATTAGCGAAATAAATATAAAGGAGGAGTACTTTTATGGAGAAAGTAATTGATATAGAAGAACGCATACCTACGCTAAAAAAGCGACGAAAAAAGCGTACAAACCGGAAATTTATAGTGCTAATATTACTTTTCTTTATTGTGTTAGCAGTACTCCTTTATTTTCAATCTCCATACAGTAACATCAATAAAATCACTGTCAATGGTGCGAAGCTAGCGAATGACCAATATTATTTGGAGGCAAGTACTCTTGCGCCAGGAAAATCAATGTGGAGTTTCAAAGTGGAAGATATTGAACAGATTTTATTAAAGGATAAATGGGTAAAAGAAGTACAGGTTAACCGTAACTGGTTACAAGGCGTAACAATTGATATTAAAGAATGGAAAAAAGTTGCGTACTTAGCTGGGGATGGGACTTATTATCCTTTGCTAGAAAACGGCAAGCGCTTTGAACAAACGGGAAATGATACACCCATTGATGCACCTGTTTTTATCGGGATAACTGGTGAAAAGACAATTAATAAGCTTGTTGAACAGCTAGCACAATTAAAGCCCGAAGTATTAGCTTTAATTTCTCAGGTTAACACGAATAGTAATGAAGCAAATCCAAATGCAGTCAAGCTTTATATGAATGATGGCTACGAAGTACGTGCTGTTATTCAGACACTAGCGGAAAAGTTAAATTACTACCCCTCTATCGTCGCACAAATTGCTAACTTAGAAAAAGGTGTGATTGATTTAGAGGTCGGTTCATACTATCGTCCTTTTAACGAGGAATACAACAAGATTAGTATTGACATGGAAGTAAATGCAGATGGTGAAATGGTTAACCAGGAAGTGACAGAAGATGAACAACAAGAAGACGAATAGCAAAGGTAGTTTTTTTACTAGAAAACAATTCGAATTACTAATTGTTTGTGTAACAACAGGATTTATCATCGGCTATTCATACAACCAGGCGAAAGATAATCGAGAAGCAGGCACTATTAATTCTGAGCTTTTTGAGCAAGAAGATTCTTATCGTGAGGAGCTAATCACTCAACAAGAGCGCAATAAAGAACTTACGGAAGAACTAAATCATTTACAAGAACAAATTCGGAAGTATGAAAAATCCTTTGCTTCAAACGAAAAGGACTACAAGAAGCTTGTTGAGCAAGCAGAAGATTTACGGCTTTTACTCGGTGAACTAAAGAGTGAGGGGAAGGGCATACGCATAACCCTTCAAGATGGAGACTATGATCCAAAATCCTTAAATCCAAATGACTATATTGTCCATGAAAGTCATGTATTTAAATTGTTAAATGAACTAAAAATTTCAGGCGCGCAAGCTATTGCTATTAATGGACAACGTGTATTAGCGAGTTCTTATATTCGCTGTAATGGCCCAGTAATAACAATTGATGGTACACAACATCCAGCTCCGTTTGTAATCGAAGCGGTTGGTGATTCAGATACATTAATAGCTTCTTTAAACTTAAACGGGGGCGTGGTGGATCAATTATTAAATGACAATATTGTTGTGTCACTTGAAGAAAATCAGAAGCTTACCATGCCAAAAGTAAAAATAGAAAGTTAGGACAAGTTCTATACTTTAAACTTCATGTTTAATTTAGCCTTCAGTTATATAGTCGATTGTAGAAAATTATACAATTCAAAGTCGTATTCTGAGGGGCATACGATACGTCTAGGAGGGGCTATTTTGAAAAGAAATATGTACACCCGAATAACGATCGTGCTATTTATTATCGGTTTGATGATAGCGGTACAATACAATACCATACAAAAACCAGCTGAGCGAGATACACGAGATATTTGGGCAATAAGAGAGGAATTAGCACAAGAAAAACAAAGACATTCCGCACTACTGGCAGAAATTCGCTCACTTCATGAAGTAGTGGATCGCTATGAGCAATCTGAAAAAGTAAATCAGCAAGCAGCTTTAAATGAAACATTAAATCGTTTAAAGCTACAAGCAGGATTAACAGAAGTTATAGGGCCAGGTGTTGTACTTCGAGTTGAACCTGCACCTGAACTGATAGAAATGGGCTATGAAATTAAAGAGATTTCACCCGATTTGTTAACTCAATTATTGAATACCCTTTTTAAGAACAATGCTACTAATGTCTCAATTGATGGTAATCGGGTAGTACAAACAACAGCCATACGGGATATTAATGGTAAGACAACAGTAAACAGTATACCACTGTCTTCGCCTTCATTTGAGATATTTGTTGGGACAAGCGATTATAAAGCAGCACAAAAAATGTATAATTCCTTGCAGGCCTCAACATTTATAGACTCATTTTATTTAGACAATTTTAATTTAGTAATTGAAGAACCAATTGAACAGTTACAAATTCCAGCATTTGATCAGCCGTTGACAAATGATTATTTAGCAGAGGTAAAAAAAGGAGATTAATATATGTGGCTACCATTTTTAGGTTTGGTATTTGGACTTGCCCTTGGCTTGTTAACAAATATACAAATCCCCTCTATGTATGAAAATTATCTGTCAATAGCTGTTTTAGCAGCTTTAGATACATTATTTGGAGGTATCCGTGCTCAATTACAGCAAGTTTACGATGATAAAGTTTTTGTATCAGGATTCTTTTTTAATATAGTTCTAGCAGCAGGATTAGCTTTTATAGGAGTGAATTTGGGGATAGATTTGTATTTAGCAGCGATTTTCGCTTTTGGAGTACGTTTATTCCAAAATATAGCAATTATTAGGCGTATATTACTAACTCGGTTAGATGAGAAACGTCACAAGCGAAAAAAAACTTCCATAGAATGAGAGAAAAATTGACCAAAATACTCGATTTGCTTAGACATTATGCCAAATTTACAATAGAATGAAAACAAGAGCATTTTTCAAGGAGGTGCAGCGAATTGAATCAGCAAGATTTATACATTTCCCTTGATATTGGGTCCTCCTCTGTCAAGGTATTAATAGGTGAAATGAGTGACGGGCAATTACATGTAATTGGCGTCGGAAATGTAAAGTCGAATGGAGTTCGAAAAGGTGCAATTGTTGATATTGATGCAACAGTACAATCTATTCGAAAAGCAATAGAACAGGCCGAACGAATGACTGGTTATCAAATCCATGAAGTCGTTTTAGGCGTTCCAGCTAACCAGACGATGTTACAGCTAGTTAAAGGTGTTGTCGCTGTAAATAGTGAAAATAGAGAAATTACAGATGATGATTTAGACAGAGTGGTAGAATCTGCACAAGTCATGTCAATACCTCCTGAACGTGAATTAGTTAACATCATTCCAAGACAGTTTATTGTGGACAACCTTGATGAAATTAAAGATCCTCGTGGTATGATTGGCATCCGTCTTGAAATGGATGCAACAATGATAACGACATCCAAAACGCTTTTACACAATGTTCTTCGCTGTGTTGAGCGAGCGGGTTTAAGTATACGAGAAATATATTTGCAGCCATTAGCATCAGGCTACTTTGCATTAACTGAAGATGAAAAAAACCAAGGAACTGCCTTTATTGATTTAGGTGGCGGATCTACAACAATTGCAGTTTTTGAAGAGGGATTATTAACGCATACGGGTGTCATACCAGTTGGTGGTGATCATATAACGAAAGATATTTCAATCGTTTTAAAAACACCAACAGAACAAGCAGAACAAATTAAACACCAGTTTGGACATGCCTTTTATGATGACGCATCAGATGACGAACTCTTTGAAGTGCCTGTCGTGGGTACAGATTCTACTGATCAGTACAGCCAACGTTATATATCGGAGATTATCGGTGCTAGATTAGAAGAATTACTAGAGTTAGTTATAGATGAATTAGCACGTTTAGGTGTTAGAGATTTACCAGGCGGTGTAGTTTTAACTGGTGGTGTTGCAAAGCTTGAGGGGATTGCCCAATTAGCACGTCAAATTCTACAAACGCGTGTTAGAATCTATACACCCGATTATATCGGTGTTAGAGAGCCTTCATTTGCGACGGCAGTTGGACTTATTCGTTACGCCTATTTAGAAGATGATTTTTACGGTAAAAGTACGAATACGCAGCCTGTTGAATATGCAGTTGTAGGGGCTCAACCAGCTATAAGCAAAAAGCAAGAGTATTCTGCACCTTCAGAACCAAAAGAAAGCGTAATTGGGAGAGCAAAAAAATTATTTGATAAGTTTTTTGATTAACTAGAATGCGTAATGAATGATACAGAGTCGAGTTACCGTGGGAGGAAAAAGAGATGTTAGAATTTGATACAAGTGTTGATGAACTTGCAGTAATAAAGGTCATAGGTGTTGGTGGCGGCGGTAACAACGCTGTCAATCGAATGATAGAACATGGTGTACAAGGTGTTGACTTTATCGCAGTTAACACGGATGCTCAGGCATTAAATTTATCCAAAGCGGAAGTAAGGCTACAAATTGGGGCTAAATTAACGCGTGGATTAGGTGCAGGTGCAAATCCAGAAGTAGGAAAAAAAGCTGCTGAAGAGAGCAGAGAACAGCTAGAAGAGGTTTTAAGAGGCGCCGATATGGTATTCGTGACTGCTGGTATGGGCGGCGGAACGGGTACTGGGGCAGCTCCAGTGATTGCACAAATTGCACGTGAATTGGGAGCCCTAACAGTAGGTGTTGTCACACGTCCATTTACTTTTGAAGGTCGTAAACGTCAAACACAAGCAATCGGTGGAATTGGCGGTATGAAAGAAGCAGTAGATACACTGATTGTGATACCAAACGACAAGCTACTACAAATAGTTGATAAATCAACACCAATGTTAGAAGCCTTTAGAGAAGCCGATAATGTATTACGTCAAGGTGTACAAGGTATTTCAGATTTAATTGCTACACCTGGTCTTATTAACTTAGACTTTGCAGACGTGAAAACGATTATGTCCAACAAAGGTTCAGCCTTAATGGGAATTGGTATTGCAACAGGTGAAAACAGAGCTTCTGAGGCTGCAAAGAAAGCTATTTCAAGTCCATTGCTTGAATCATCCATTGATGGTGCTAAAGGTGTCCTTATGAACATTACAGGTGGTTCAAATCTTAGCTTATTTGAAGTACAAGAAGCAGCAGATATCGTTGCTTCTGCATCAGATGAAGAGGTAAATATGATTTTCGGTTCTGTAATTAATGAAAATCTTAAAGATGAAATCATTGTTACAGTTATTGCGACAGGCTTCACAGAGGAAGCTTTACAGCAACAACGACCTACAGCAAAACCGACACTTAATATGAACAGACAATCTGCTCCACAGCAACAAGCACCTATTCGTGAACAACGACAAGAAATGCATGTTCAACAAGAGCAGCCACGTCAAAATCAGCAAAATTATGCACAGGATGACATGCTTGAGGTTCCGGCATTTTTACGTAACCGCAAAAATCGTGGTTAATTAACTTCTAAAAAGCTCGTATTTTACATATGTAAAATACGAGCTTTTTATATTGTCTGCCATGATGTTCAAATGTGTAAGGAAACCATGTTTTTTGTCAAAACATTTTTAGGAAATGATGCGATTGTTTGACAATATTTGTGGGAGTAACGTGCTAACTTTGTAAGTAGGAGGCGGCTGTTATGTATGGAGAATGGCTGGTGCTCATTAATACGCTTTTTAATCTAGCGATACTCACGTTTACGGCAAGAGTAACAGGAGTCCTTGTAAAAAATTCAAGATTATTAATGAGTTCTATTTGTAGTAGTTTTGTAGCTGTCATTGGCGGTCAAATGCTGTGGACGACAATTCTTAGTTTTATATTGTTAATTGGTATAGCGTTTCACTTTAAGATTCGAAGCTTTCAGAAGCAAGGACCTATTGTGTTAACAGCAACGATCGTTATTGGCGGATTGTTAACAGCACTACAACCTTTTTTAAAAAATCTTTCTTCCACCCATTTCATTATGATTTGCTTTTTGCTTGCAGTTTTAAATCTTATTGCATTTTATAAGCAATGGGGTTTTGTAAAGTTAGAACGCTTAAGTGGTCAATTTGTATTTGATACAACTTTAACAATCTTTGGGGCAAAGATACCACTTTCTGCCTTTGTAGATACAGGAAATCAAGCCATTGAGCCATTATCAGGAAAGCCGGTTCATTTTGTTTCCTATACTGCTTTGAGACCACATTTACCTTCAGCGTTCCGGGAATCATTAATGGAATGGCAAGAAACAGATCCGTACAATGTATCTATGTTTTCAGAAGATTATCAGCGTTATATACGATTTATTCATGTCAATACAGTACAGCAGCAAACCGTTGTCCTTGGTTTTCGCTTTGATGAGTGGCATATAAAGGGGGAGCCTTCGCAAGTGAAAATGAATGAATATATCGTATTAACCAAAAAAGCTAAAAATTTTCCACATAGCACAGCAGCAATTTTACATTTTTCAGCGCTTTCAAATAACTCATAGAGGGGGAGAACTATTGCTTCTTAGGCTACTTGCTAGCTTGAAAAAATTATGGAGTAAGTTTCGGAGTCGTGAAACGTACTATATAGGGGGAAATGATTCATTGCCAGTGCCATTAAGTCGAGAAGAAGAAGTTACAGTCATTGCATCCTTTATGAATGGTGATTTACGAGCTAGAGACACACTAATTGAACGTAATTTACGTCTTGTTGTTTATATTGCTAGACGTTTTGATAATACGGGAACGCCAATCGAAGACTTAATCAGTATTGGCTCCATTGGTTTAATAAAAGCAATTGAGACGTTCAATACGGATAAAAATATTAAGCTTGCAACATACGCATCACGCTGTATTGAAAATGAAATTTTAATGCATTTACGAAAAACAAGTCGTATGAAGGGTGAAGTATCCTTAGATGAGCCACTAAATTCTGATGCAGATGGAAATGAATTATTACTGTCAGATATTTTAGGAACAGAAGAGCATATTATTTTAGATAATGTGGAGAAAAAAATTGAACGTCAGCATATGTTCCACGCTATTAATTTACTAGGTGCGCGTGAACGTTATATTATGGAATGTCGCTTTGGTCTCAATGGAAAAGTTGAAATGACACAAAAAGAAGTTGCAGATCATTTAGGCATATCGCAATCATATATTTCCCGTTTAGAAAAGAAAATTATTCAAGATTTACGTGAAAATTTAAATCAACCAATTTCTTAGAAAGGGAAATTTATCCTACCTAAAATTGGTCGCAGCTTTTGTGCATATTCTTGTTTCTCTCGGACAAACTGATGTCACGGTTTAGTCAGAGAATAACATCCGGAGGAATCGAATATGCGAACAAAAGTAGATCTTTGCGGCTTAGATACATCGACTTTGCCAATTTTAAAGCACGAGGAAATGAAGGAACTCTTCATTCGTTTACAAGCTGGTGAAACTGAAATCAGAGAAGAGCTTGTCATGTGCAATTTAAGGTTAGTGCTAAGTATTGTTGGTAGATTTGCCTATAGAGGTGAACAGGCAGATGATTTATTTCAAGTAGGCTGTATTGGCCTCATGAAAGCCATTGATCATTTTGATTTAAAGCATAATGTACGATTTTCGACATATGCTGTACCAATGATTATTGGTGAAATTCGTCGCCATCTGCGTGATCATCATGCATTACGTGTATCTCGCTCTCTAAGAGATATAGCTTATAAGGCAATGCAGGCAAAAGAGCAATGGATAACCGATAATTTGCGAGAACCAACGATTGAAGAAATTGCCGAGATGATTGACATGAAAAAGGAAGACGTTTTATTTGCTTTAGATGCCATTCAAGATCCAGTTTCATTACAGGAACCCATTTATTCAGATGGCGGAGATGCTGTTTATATGATGGACCAATTACGTGATGATGATGTATCAGAAGATCAATGGGTTGCCTATGTGTCGGTAAAGGAAAGCTTGCAAAAGCTAGATGAACGTCAGCAAATGATCGTTGCCAAACGATTTTATTATGGAGAGACCCAAACTGAGATTGCCAAAGAACTTGGGATTTCTCAAGCACAAATTTCACGTCTTGAAAAAAATGCAATTGAAACAATGCAAAAAGATTACAAATAAAAAAATGCGCATCGTATAATTCGGTGCGCATTTTATCTTCATTCAATGAACAAATGATACATAAATATAAAGTAACAGCAAAGTTTGATGGTAGTAGAAATGTTTATACGAAAGTAAACAATAGAGGAGGTATGTCATTGCGTTTTTCGATGTTACAACAAAAAGAAGTCATTGAAGCAGGAAATGGACGATTTATAGGCTTTGTCATAGATGCTGAAGTATCAAAAGAAACAGGCTATGTGACAGCATTTTTGATTGCAGAGCCTCGCAAATATCTTGGTTTTTTTAAAGGTGAAGAGTCTGTGAGAAAAGTGTATATGAAGGATGTGCTTGTTGTTGGTAAGGATGTCATTTTAGTCAAAGCCCTTTCCTAAGACATAGGCACATTAAAATTGTGAGAATTGTATGCTGACATAGGTCAGGCTATTCATTGATAAATCAAGCATTGCTTGTTACAATAAAGGAAACTATTGTTGTAAAGTTGGGAAAAACAGTGACAAAAATCTTAACAAATTTAAACAAACTAAATGATTTAATAACAGCAGCAGAAAAAAAAGGGAATCGTGAGGGCGAAAAAGTCCAAATAATTGCCGTGACGAAGGAAGTTTCTGTTGAAAGAACACAAGAAGCAATTGAAGCAGGGCTCACTCATTTAGGAGAAAACAGACCAGAGGGCTTACATCGTAAAATTACTGAGATACATGCTGATGTTCATTGGCATTACATTGGGTCGCTTCAAACACGTAAAGTAAAACAAGTGATTAACAGCATTGATTATTTACACTCCTTAGATCGTTTGAGTTTGGCAGAAGAAATTGAAAAAAGAGCCGAACAACCTGTTAAATGTTTTGTACAAGTAAATATTTCTGGTGAAGAATCAAAACATGGTTTAACTATCGAAGAAGTTTTGCCTTTTGTAGAAGCATTAAAAGGTTTTACTAAGATTCAAGTTGTAGGTTTAATGACTATGGCACCAAACACCGAAAACGAAGCAATTATTCGCTCTGTTTTCAAGCAATTAAAACAATGTCAACAGCAAATAGCCGAGCAAGGATTCGCACACGCACCTTGTACCGAGTTATCAATGGGCATGTCTAATGACTTTGAAATTGCGGTAGAGGAAGGGGCTACTTTTGTTCGAGTCGGAACGGCTCTTGTTGGAAATGAAAGAGGGGAACAGGATGAGCATGAAAAATAAGATTAAAAACTTCTTTTACCTTGAAGAAGAATTAGAAGAAGAAATCACGCAAGCTCCTATTCAGCAACAACAACCCATACAACAACAGCAACCGATTCATTCAGTTAAGCCAAAAAAAATGATGAAAGAACGCAAAGCACCTATTCATGAAATCATGCCACAAAGCACAGCAACTCCTAATAACATTGTCAGTTTGCAGGCAGCTATGAGTTCTAAGGGAGCAAAAGTTGTTTTAATAGAACCGAGAGTTTATGCAGAAGCACAAGATATCGCAGAGCATTTAAAAAATAAACGTGCAACAATTGTCAATTTGCAACGTATCGAAAGAGAACAAGGTAAACGCATTATTGATTTTTTAAGTGGCACAGTCTATGCTCTTGCTGGAGATATTCAACGTATTGGTAAAGATATCTTCCTTTGTACGCCAGATAATGTAGAAGTGACTGGTGAAATTACAAACTTTATTTTAGACGATAATTAATAGCGAGGATTGTAGTTTATATGACTTTTTTTATAATACTTGGTTATGTATCATTAGCATTTAAGATTTACTCATTCATGCTAATTGCATATATCTTAATGTCTTGGGTGCCTGCCGCTCAAAATTCAGCAATTGGTCGCATGCTTGAAAAAGTTTGTGAGCCATATTTAGGGATTTTTAGGAAATTCATTCCGCCTCTTGGTATGATTGATATTTCGCCAATTGTAGCCATCTTTATGCTGAATTTTATAGAAAGAGGGCTTTATATAGTCATTCAGAAAATATATTTTATGTTCGCTTAGAAGTAAATCCTCACGTTTTGGTGGGGATTTTTTATTTATTTTAATTTTCTATGCTACTAAAGCGACTAATAAAAAATTTTAAAACAATGACGTCCAAACGTCATTAATTGGGAATACTAAGTTTCCAACTAACAAAGCAAAATGGAACTAGTGAAAGAGGAGACAACAAGATGGAACACTTAATCCAGCATTTTCGAAAAGATGAACAGCCCTTTATTGAACAGGTAATAAGCTGGCAGCGTGAGGTTGAAGATCGTTATGCGCCTAAGCTGACAGATTTTCTTGATCCAAGACAACGTTTTATTGTGACATCGATTATCGGGCAAAATGATACCCTAAAAACTGCATGCACAGGTTTATTTGAAGAGGCGGAGAGGCAGCGTATGCTTATTTTTCCTACTTACTATGAAGCAATAGAAGAAGACTTTCAGTTAGTGGCATTTACGATTCAATATCCAGTGAAATTTGTTCAATTACGACATCCTGATGTTTTAGGTGCGTTGCTTTCATTAGGTTTAAACCGTGGCAAATTTGGTGATATTCGTGTAAATGATCAGCAGGTGCAATTCGTTGTAGCTCAAGAGGTAGCAGAATATGTTCGGTTACATTTAACAGGTATTGGTAAAGTTAAGGTGCATATTGAGTCTTTAAAAGAAGCAGATTCCCTTATTGTAAATGAGGAAGAATGGTTGGAGGAATCTCATACAGTATCTTCCATGCGCTTAGATGTAATTATTGCGACTGTATTAAATGTATCACGCCAAAAAGCTCAAGCTTTAATTACTGGGAAAAAAGTTCGTGTAAATTGGACAGAAAGAGATACAGTTGCTTTTGAATTACAAGAGGGAGATATTTTATCGATACGTGGAAGTGGTAGGGTGAAAATTATTATGACTGAAGGCCGAACAAAAAAAGATAAAATCCGTCTTCAAGTCGGTCGATTGGCCCAAAAAAGCTGAAAGTGAAGTAAATTTCATTAATTTTTACTGCTAAGTTGTCGGAACAATTGTATAATAGGAATTACGAATGTACATGTAAAGGAGAGAAGGATTGTATGCCATTATCACCTATTGATATACATAATAAGGAGTTTACAAAAGCCTTCAGAGGTTATGCTGAAGATGAAGTAAATGAATTTTTAGATCAGATTATTAAAGACTATGAAATTCTGCTTCGTGAAAAAAAAGAGGTTGATAAGCAATTAGAGATGGCTTTAGAACAAGCGAGACATTTCAACACCTTAGAAGAAACTTTGCAGAAGTCTATTGTCGTTGCACAAGAAGCGGCTGATGAAGTGAGAAGAAATTCTCAAAAAGAGGCAAAGCTCATTGTAAAAGAAGCTGAAAAAAATGCTGATCGAATTGTCAATGAAGCTTTGACGAAGGCTCGTAAGGTGACGATTGAAATTGATGAGCTTAAAAAGCAATCTAAGGTATTTCGTAATCGTTTCAAGATGCTTGTAGAAGCACAGCTGGATTTACTTAATGCAGATGACTGGGATCATTTGCTGCAATATGATATCGATTTAACAGAAATTCAAGCATCTGTTGAAGAAGCACAGGATTCTGAGGATATTTAACTTTTCTTTTTAATTGCTGTAATTGACAAATGAAACTTGACGCGATTGTTTGAATTTCATATACTTTGTAATAGTAATTATTTTGAACAGATATGCATAAAAGCAGAGACGAAGACAGTATTTGTTAGGCGTTGTTAAGCGATTTGGGGACAGTGAGAGCCCAAACATACAACTAGCATTGAACATCACTTCTGAGCTAAATAACTGAAAAAAGTAGGTTATTTCGTGATGCACGACGTTAAACGTGCTTTTAAGAGGTAGTGCAAATTTTTGTACTACAATTAGGGTGGTACCGCGAGTAGAAGCTTCTCGTCCCTTAGTGGGATTGAGGGCTTTTTTTGTTTGTTTCCGAATCGTTTTAGATAATTTTGCCAATAACTGTCTTATGAGAAAAATGTCTACCTGTTTGTGTAAAATAAAGGAGGAATTTTAATGGTTGAATACAAAGATACTTTATTAATGCCAAAAACAGATTTCCCAATGCGTGGAAATTTACCGGCAAATGAGCCAAAAATGCAAGAAAAATGGAATGGCATGGATATTAACAAATTACAGATGGAGCGTACGAAAGGTCGACCAGAATTTGTTCTACATGATGGTCCTCCCTATGCAAATGGTGATATCCATATAGGCCATGCTCTAAATAAAGTATTGAAGGATATGATTACACGTCATCGCTCCATGACTGGCTACCATGTCAATTATATTCCAGGTTGGGATACACATGGTTTACCAATTGAGCAAGCATTGACTAACAAAGGTGTAAAACGTAAAGAAATGTCAGTAGCAGCATTCCGCCAACTTTGTGAAGAGTATGCTTATGAGCAAATTGACAATCAACGTGCCCAATTCCGCCGTCTAGGCATTCGAGGTGATTGGGAAAATCCATATATTACATTAAAGCCTGAGTTTGAAGCTCGTCAAATTGAAGTATTCGGTAAAATGGCGGAAAAAGGTTATATCTATAAAGGGTTAAAGCCGGTTTATTGGTCTCCTTCTTCTGAATCTGCTTTGGCGGAAGCTGAAATTGAATATAAGGACATCAAATCTCCATCCATTTATGTAAGCTTTGCAATTAAGGATGCGAAGGGTGTTGTTCCAGCAGATGCTAAATTTATCATTTGGACAACAACACCATGGACATTACCAGCAAACTTAGGGATTTCTTTGAATCCTGAATTTATCTATGTAGTAGTTGCAGTGGCTAATAAAAAATTCATCATTGCCAAAGAGTTATTAGAGTCAGTGGCAACTACGCTTGGATGGGTAGACTATGAGGTTGTACAAGAGGTAAAAGGAGAGGCATTAGATCGTATTGTAGCACAACATCCATTCTACGATCGTGAATCGCTTATTATGGTAGGTGAACACGTAACTGCTGAAGCGGGTACAGGTTGTGTTCATACAGCCCCAGGGCATGGTGAAGACGATTATCATATTGGTAAACAGTACGGTTTAGGTATTCTTAGCCCTCTTGATAATAGTGGCTGTTATACAGATGAAGCACCTGGCTTTGAAGGCGTGTTTTATAATGATGCGAATAAACTCGTCACAGAAAAACTAAAAGAAGTAGGAGCGTTAGAAAAGCTTGATTTCTTTACGCACTCCTATCCACATGACTGGCGTACGAAAAAGCCTGTTATTTATCGTGCGACACCACAATGGTTTGCATCTGTTGAAGCATTCCGTGGGGAGTTATTAGAGGCTGTAAAAGCAACAGCATTTACACCAGCTTGGGGAGAAACTCGTCTTTATAATATGATTCGTGATCGTGGAGACTGGGTAATTTCACGTCAACGTGCGTGGGGTGTGCCGATTCCGATTTTCTATGCTGAAAATGGTGAACCTATTATTACACCTGAAACAATTAGTCATGTCTCAGCATTATTCCGTGAGAATGGATCAAATATTTGGTTCCAAAAAACAGCAAAAGAGTTATTACCAGAAGGCTTTACACATCCAGGTAGCCCGAACGGCGAATTTACAAAAGAAAATGATATTATGGATGTATGGTTTGATTCAGGTTCATCACACCAAGGTGTACTAGTAGAACGTGGTATGAAATATCCAGCTGATCTCTATTTAGAGGGCTCTGACCAACATCGTGGTTGGTTTAATTCCTCTCTTATTACATCTGTAGCTATTAACGGCTATGCACCATACAAAGGACTTTTAACACATGGTTTTGTACTTGATGGTGAAGGACGTAAAATGAGTAAATCTTTAGGGAATGTGATTATTCCGCAAAAAGTAATGGATCAGTATGGAGCAGACATACTTCGTTTATGGGTTGCTTCTGTTGATTATACAGCAGATGTGCGCATCTCTATGGATATGTTAAAGCAAGTATCTGAAGTGTATCGTAAAATTCGTAATACTTTCCGTTTCTTACACGGCAATATTGCTGATTTCGATCCTACGAAAGATCGTGTAAGTTATGCTGAGCTTCGTGAAATGGATCAATATGTGTATATGCGCTTACAGGATGTCTTAAAAACTGTGCGTGCTGCCTATGATCGCTATGATTTTGCTGCTGTCTATCATGTAGTCAATAATTTCGTTGCTGTAGAGTTATCTTCATTCTATCTTGATATTGCCAAAGACGTAGTCTATATCGAGGGTCATGACAATAAGGATCGTCGTGCGATGCAAACAGTTATTTATGATACATTGATGACATTAGTAAAAATCATGACACCAATTATCCCACATACAACAGATGAAATGTGGTCTTATCTACATGCTCAAGGTATTGTAGAAGAAGTTTCTGTTCAATTAACAGATTTCCCAGAGGTAGATGTTCAAGCGAATTTTGACAGCATACGTACAAAATGGGAAAAAATTATTGATGTACGCGATGATATTTTAAAAGCATTAGAGGAAGCACGTAATGCGAAAACAATTGGTAAATCACTTGAAGCAAAAGTCACTGTCTACGCGAAAGAAGATGTTGTCGCATTATTGAACGATGCCAACATTGACTTTGCACAACTTTCCATCGTTTCAGCTTTTGAGGTAGCTGCTATCGAGGAGGCACCTGCTGAAGCTTTAACACTTGAGCATGTTTCCATTGTTGTTGAGAAGGCTACAGGTGAGAAATGTGAGCGTTGCTGGTCAATTTCAGAAACAGTTGGTTCAAATGAAGCACAGCCTACAGTATGTGCTCGCTGTGCAGAAGTTGTAGAAAAGTATTACGTTTAATCTATAAATAACAAGAATCTGCATTTTAATGTAGAGGATGTGCAAGTCTCCTTGTTGGAGGCTTGCTTTTTTCATAGAAGTTTTGCAGATTCTTTTCCATTATTTAAATAAAATTTCTGTCGTATTGCGATAGTCTGTTGGAGATATACCTACATATTTTTTAAAAGTTAAACTATAGTAATTTGGTGTATTGAAGCCACAGGTGGAGGAGATTTTTTCTATGGTGTAGTCGTACTTGCGTAAAAAAGGTAAGGTTTTGATAATGCGTGTATAAGCAACATAGTCAACAAAATTGCGACCTGTTTCTTTTTTAAATAGTCTACTAAAATGAGTTGGGCTAAAGTTAATATATTTTGCAACATCACGAATGGTCAGTTGTTCGTCGTAATGCTCTTCAATATACTGAATAGCTTTTTGCAGCTGCTCATGCTTTGTTAAATCTTCGTAATATCGGATGTGTATATTATGGATAGGTGGTTTTCTACGTGCTTTTCTAGCCTGGCTATAGGATTCCTTCACTTGCATAGCATCCTGAAATACACCTCCAACCCCCATAAAAAGATGAATAGAACAATCCCTTTTTAGGGTCTCGATAACCTCTAATAAACAGGCTTCACCCTCAGTCCAATGTTTGAAAGAGTTGTAGTCAGTAGGAATTCGCATGAGAAGTAATAAATAGCGTTCAAAATGTAAAAAGGATAATGAGGCCTTCTCAGCAAAGTGCTGACGAAAAACTGTTGTAATACTACTACTTGCATCATGTGGGACAGCTTTCTTATTAGCCCCATCAATATAGCCTTGAATTAAAAATACAATATTAGGTATACAGTTTGTCGATAAAAATGAAGCAGATTGTATTATTTCTTGTTCATTGTCAATTTCTCCACGGATCAGGCGTTTTAAAAATGCTTCCCTAAATGGAGAGGTATGTTGTTGGGATACTTGTTGTGATAGCTCAAGCATTGTAAGTGTACTCGCCTTTTTTTCCTGATAGGACGTATACAGCTTTTTTACAATTCGTAAAAATTTTGATTTTTGTAATGGTTTTATGAGAAGTGCAGGTAAAGCTAATTCAATTGCTATACCAGTCGAGTAGGTAAGGTGTTCTGTAACAAACGGGACAATAATACTATTAGGATAATTTCTTTTTAATCGATTAATCTTTACCCAATCAAATAACCGATTGACTTCATAGACAATAATGACCTCATCTTCTGGCTTTGGCACTTTACATTCCTCTAAAGCGTTTGGTAAAACCTCTTTTAACCATTCACTCATTTGCTGCTTGTCAAATGAGCTTTCCATATACCATACCACCTTTAAAATGCTACCAGCCCCCTACGAATAAAAAGATAAAAATATTTTAACTTAAAATAGCAATTTTTTGTACTAATACAGCAATATTTTATATCTATATTGAAGTTGAAATAGAATAGAATAATTGTAGTGAATAATAATTTGAAATTTCAGACAATTATTCACTTACCAAAAAAGGGGGAATTGGCTTATGGCGGAAGTAGGCAGTCATGATTATGACTATGTAGAAGCAGGAACAATTGATGTGAAAGATCTACCACCTTTAGATGCAACAACAAACAAAATTATGAAAGATGAATTTACAACAGGTTTAGGTTTATCGATATTTTACTTTATTTTGATTTTTAGTATCCCTGTTATGAATTGGTTTGGGCCAGCATTTGCGTTTAAGAAGATCTGGGGTGGTATGACAGTCACATGGTTTGTGACAACGATTGTAATGATGGCTATGGCATTTATTATTGCATATGTTCACACAGCCATGTACGAGAAACGTCTAAAGCAATATGATATAGCAAATAAGTAGTTGGAACAAAGGGGGAAATGTTGAATGATGGAAGCTCTATTAGAACCAAAGATGTTAATGACCATTGCTTTAATGGGAACAATTGTATACATTACGTATTTAACAAAAAGAAATGCAACAGCTTCGGATTTCTTTGTAGGTGGCCGAAGCTTCGGATGGTTTACAAATGGGTCTGCCATTGGTGGGGATTACTTAAGTGCAGCAACATTTCTGGGTATCGCAGGGTTAACATTTCAACTTGGATATGATGGTGCTTATTATGCTTTTTGCTTCTCCATTGGGTTAACATTATTAGCGATTTTTGTGGCAGGTCCTTTAAGACGTTTTGGTGCATTTACCGTTGCAGATTTTTTAGGCTATCGTTTTCATAGTAGACGAGCTCGGCTTGTAGCTGTGGCAGTGGTGTTAGCTATTTCAGGCTTTTATGCAGCTCCCCAATTATTAGGTGCTGCACAGATTTTAAGTATGTTTTTCGGTACTTCTTATGAATTCGGCATTATATTTACTTGTGTTGTTATGATTTTTTATGTAGGTATTGGTGGTATGAAAGGAACAACCATCAACCAAGCATTAGAGTTGTGGATTCGTCTTGGTGCGTTTATTGTGATGTTAATTGCAGCAGTTTATGGCGGTTTACATTATGATAAAATTTTAGCAGCCATCCATTCATTTAGCGGTCCAATTACAGGCACTTCACCGTATGCCTTAGATGGCAATGATATCAATTTTGATGGTGCTGCTTGGACAGGCACGGGCTTTTATTTCCCCACGTTCTGGCAAACAATTAGTATGACGATAGGATTAGCGCTAGGAACAATTGGTCTTCCTCATATTTTATTGCGCTTTTATACAAACCCAAGTGCTAAAGCAGCCCGTAAATCTGCACTCATGGCCATTGGAATTGCAAGCGCGTTCTTCTTGTTAGCTGTTTATTTAGGTGTTGTAGGTCGATCTATTTTCATTTCTGGGACAGCTAGTGAGGAAGTCATGCGTGATTTAGTGCTGGGTGGGAATAATATGGTCATTCCTACTACAGCCCTTGCACTAGGTGGCAAATGGCTACTTGGATTAGTTATAGCAGGAGCATTTGCAGCTATTTTCTCCAATCTTTCAGGATTGTTTATTACAAGCTCAGGTGCACTAGCTCATGATTTATATGCCAACATCTTGAAAAAGGATATTACACAAAAACAACGAGTTATTGCTGGGAAAGTGGCTATTGTATTATTAGGTATTTTATATGGAGCATTGGGTTTACTTGTAAAGGATGCATCCATTGGCCATTTAGTGGCGCTGGCTTTTACTGTCGCTGCAAGTACATTTACCCCAATATTCATTTTAGGTATTTGGTGGAGAGGCATGACAGAAAAAGGAGCCATTGCAGGATTATTAATAGGACTTGGCGTGTCTATGTGGATGATCTTTTTACCAGGAACGTTACCAAGCTTCTTGCAGTTTAAAATTCCAGGTATTGTGACAGTACCTGTGGGCTTCTTATCTGTTATCATCGTGTCATTAATAGATCGCAAAGTTCCTGCTGATGTTAATGACTTCATGAAGCGAGTACATTCAAAAGAATCTGAAACTGTCTAACCAATAAGTTATGGCTATTTCTATTGCTTAAACGTAATAGGGGTAGCCTTTTTATATTTCTTGAAGAGATTTAGAATCAGCCATATTTAGATATGATATTAGTTATTGTGATTGGTACTGTTATGGTAGAATAGGTAAGATGTTGAGTGAACGGAGGAATGTCTGTGTATAAATATTATGGATTAGCTGCTTTTGTCGTTTTACTGGATCAATGGACAAAATGGCTGATTGTGAAAAATATGGAATATGCTGAACGCATTGCTGTATGGGACCCATGGTTCGGTATTTTGTCTCATCGAAATAGAGGGGCAGCATGGGGGATGCTAGAGGGGCAAATGTGGTTGTTTAGTATTGTCACAGTTGCTGTTATCTGTGCGATTGTCTATTTTTATCATAAAGAAGCAAAGGGAAAGCCTGTTTTTCAAGTCGGCTTAATGCTCTTGCTTGGTGGTGCAGTAGGAAACTTTATAGACCGTCTATTTAGAGGAGAAGTGGTCGATTTTGTAGATGTTTTAATTCCAATTATTAATTATGATTTCCCTATTTTTAATGTGGCAGATGCTGCATTAACAATAGCGGTTGTCGTGCTGATGATTGGCTTAATTATGGAAGATAAAAAAGAGAAGAAACAGGTGAAACAATGACGCAAGTAACATATACAATCGAAGAACAGCAGCAAGGAGAGCGCATTGATAAAGCACTTTCTAGCTTACAATCTGAGTGGTCACGCACGCAAATTGGGAACTGGATTAGTGAGGGAGTCATTAAAGTAAACGGTGATGCTGTAAAGGCAAAATATAAGGTTAAAGCTGGTGACATCATCGCTATTGATGTACCAGAAGTGGAAGAATTGGATGTTGTCGCAGAAAATTTAGAGTTAGATATTGTTTATGAGGATGCAGATGTTCTTGTTGTGAATAAACCAAAGGGTATGGTGGTACATCCAGCACCGGGCCATATGGGAGGTACACTGGTAAATGGCTTAATGTATCATTGTAAAGACTTATCAGGGATTAATGGTGTACTACGACCAGGGATTGTCCATCGTATCGACAAAGATACATCGGGCTTATTGATGGTTGCTAAAAACGATACGGCTCATGAATCATTAGTCAATCAATTAGTGAATAAAACAGTTACTCGTAAATATATTGCTCTTGTCCACGGGCATATTGCACATGATAAGGGTACAATTGATGCACCAATTGGACGTGACCAAAAAGATCGCCAAAAACAGGCAGTTGTCGATAATGGTAAACATGCTGTCACACACTTCCAAGTTGTTGAACGTTTTGGTGACTATACGCTGGTGGAATGTCGTTTAGAAACGGGACGTACACACCAAATTCGTGTGCATATGAATTATATTGGCTTCCCACTTGTTGGAGATCCAAAATATGGTCCGAAAAAGACAATCGACTTTGGGGGACAAGTTTTACATGCAGCGACTTTAGGATTCGATCATCCTTCATCTGGAGAATACTTGGAGTTTGAAACACCACTTCCAGCTGATTATGAACAATTATTAAATGATTTACGAAATAGGCATTGACGTATACGAAAAGAAAGTCTATACTAACGACAGTGAATGAACAACATAACTAAATATTCACCTTTAATGGCAGTCCAGAGAGGCTGAGAAGGGACATGTGATAGTGTTGTGGAAATTTGTGCTGCAAATTTTTCCAACATGCTTTTTCAACACGTATACAACCCTCTCAGGCTATTCGCCTCGAGAGGTTTTTTTATGGACACATGGCCGATAATAGATTGAAGAGAGGAGGATACGAATATGGCACAAAATGAATTATTAGATGGCCCATCAATGACACGAGCATTAACACGTATTGCCCATGAAATAATTGAACGTAATAAAGGAATCGATGAATGTATTTTAGTTGGCATTAAAACACGAGGTGCCTTTCTAGCCAGACGTTTGGCGCAGCGAATTGAAAAAATTGAAGGTAAACCGATTCGTACAGGGGAACTTGATATTACACTTTACCGAGATGATTTAACAACGAAACATGAAAACGAACAAGCACATGTAGAACAAGTTGATATCGAGTATCAAGTGAAAAATCAAAAAATCATCTTAGTAGATGATGTACTTTATACAGGTCGAACAGTACGTGCAGCTCTAGATGCTGTAATGGATTTAGGAAGACCTGCACAGATTCAACTAGCTGTTCTAGTAGATAGAGGACATCGAG
Source organism: Lysinibacillus sp. UBA5994 (assembly GCF_002429725.1). Taxonomy (NCBI): domain Bacteria; kingdom Bacillati; phylum Bacillota; class Bacilli; order Caryophanales; family Bacillaceae; genus Lysinibacillus; species Lysinibacillus sp. UBA5994. Next base: position 28,378 of record NZ_DJAU01000054.1, read on the forward strand.
AGCTACCAATTAGAGCAGACTATGTGGGAAAAAACGTTCCAACTTCTGGCTCTGAGCGCATTGTTGTCAATTTACAAGAAGTAGACGGAGAAGATTGCGTCATTATTTACAAAGAAGACGAACAATAAAGTGAGGAAACAGTATGTCAAATGCAGTTTTAGATATTAAGGATAAACCGACCCCGCTCCAGCTAGTGACATTAAGTTTCCAGCATATGTTTGCGATGTTTGGTTCAACGATTTTAGTACCGCAGTTAGTAGGTCTTAGTCCAGCGATTGCCCTTTTAACAAGCGGAATTGCTACATTATTCTTCCTATTAATTACGAAATTCCAGGTACCAGCTTATTTAGGCTCATCCTTCGCCTTTATTGCACCAATCCTACTTGCTGCAGGTGGTTTAAATGAAGACGGTTCGAGTGTAAACCCAGGCAATGCCATGATCGGTGCTATGGCTGTCGGCATTACGTACGGAATTGTATCCTTAATCATTTGGAAAAGTGGTTATAAGTGGATTATGAAAATCTTGCCACCGATTGTGGTAGGCCCAGTAATTATGGTAATTGGGCTTGGACTTTCTGGTACGGCTGTGAATATGGCAATGAACGTTAATGGAGAGTATAGCTTTTTACACTTCTCAGCTGCTTTAGTTACGGTCTTTACAGCTATCATCTTTACGATTTTCTTTAAAGGAATTTTAAGCACTATGCCAATTTTGATGGGCCTAATTGTAGGTTACATTTACTCCATGATAATTGACATAGTAGACTATACACCGATTGCCAAAGCAAAATTCTTCGCTATGCCTGATTTCTTAATACCGGGTGTGCATTATGAGTTTGAAATAACAACAAAAATTCTACTTATCATGGTACCAATCGTTATTGTAACAATTTCAGAACATATTGGTCATCAACTGGTATTAGGAAAAGTAGTAGATCGGGATTATATTAAAGAGCCAGGACTACACCGTTCGCTACTAGGTGACGGACTTGGCACATTTGTGAGTGCTTTAATCGGAGGCCCTCCGAAAACAACGTATGGTGAGAATATTGGTGTACTAGCCATTACTCGAGTATACAGTATCTACGTTATTGCAGGTGCAGCAGTGGTTGCTATCTTACTATCATTCTTCGGGAAAGCAATGGCCGTAATTGCAACGATTCCAACCGCAGTACTTGGTGGGGTTTCTATCTTACTGTTCGGAATTATCGCAGCAAGTGGCTTACGTATGCTAGTAGATAATCATATTGATTTTGGTAACAGTCGTAACCTAGTAATTGCTTCAGTGATTTTAGTCATTGGTATCGGCGGTGCCAAGTTTGTTATCTCAGAATCATTGAGTGTTGAAGGAATGGCCCTAGCAGCGATTATTGGTGTGCTATTGAATGCGATTCTACCAGGTAAAAAAGAAGCTGATATACCCGTACAATACAATCAAAATAAAGATTCATAGTAGTACCTTTTAATGAATTGTCCAGAGAGGCAAAAAAAGGGAAGTTGTGGACAGGCTGAAGTAGGATGTATGTCTTGCTGTAGTTTGTCACGCCTCCTCATGCCTCGTTGATGACATCAACGGGGCTTTTACTTTATATACAGAGAACGTCATACAAAGACGTTCACGATTCACAACCTAATGGAGGTCACATGATGAAGAACTTATTATCGATGGAACATTTAACAACAGAAGAGATTAACCAAATCCTAGATCTTGCGCAAGCATTTGAAAATGGTGAAACATCATCGTTATCTCGCACACACAAAGTGGCCAACCTATTCTTTGAACCAAGTACTCGTACAAAAACAAGCTTTGAAATGGCAGAATACAAAATTGGCTGTCATGTTATCCCTTTTGATGCAGGGTTTTCGAGTGTTACAAAAGGGGAAACGATGTACGATACTGTCAAAACATTGGAAATGATTGGTTTAGATGCTGTCATCATTCGAGCGTCAGAAGATGAGTATTACAATGAGCTGCTGAATGGTATCAACGTAGCGATTATTAATGCAGGAGATGGTGCTGGGCAACACCCTTCACAATCCTTATTGGATCTTTATACCATCAAAAAAGAGTTTGGCTATTTCGAAGGGTTGAATGTCACAATTGCAGGAGATATCTCTCATAGTCGAGTAGCGAAATCAAATGCAACAGCATTACAAAATTTAGGGGCAAATGTTCATTTCCTTTGCCCAGAAGAATGGTCTGGCGGTTTTGAAGCGCACCATTCATGGGATAATCTGATCGAAATAAGTGATGTCATTATGTTACTACGTGTGCAACATGAACGTCATAAAGTAAATAAAAGCTTCTCAAAGGAAGGTTACCATCAAGAGTTTGGTTTAACAATTGAACGAGAAAAGCAAATGAAAGAATCGGCCATTATTATGCATCCAGCACCCGTCAATCGTGATGTCGAAATTGCTTCTGAGTTAGTCGAGTGTGATCGCTCTCGAATTTTTGAACAGGTGCGGAACGGTGTTTACACACGGATGGCTATTATGGAAACCATTTTAAAGGGGAGAGAATAACATGACAAAGGTACTTCAAAATGTACAAATGCTAGATGAACAAGGTGAATTGAAGACAGTCAATATTGCAATGGCAGACGGAAAGATTACGGCTATTGGTCAAGATGTGACTGTAGCAGGTGCAGAACTGATTGAAGGACATGGTTTAATCGTAGCACCAGGCTTTATCGATGTTCATACACATTTACGAGAGCCAGGATTTGAGCATAAGGAAACCATTGCAACAGGTTCGGCATCAGCAGCAAAAGGCGGCTTTACGACAATTTGCGCAATGCCTAATACAAAGCCAGTACCTGATTCGGTTGAAAACATGCAACTTATCAATGGGCTCATTAAGGACAGTGCGGTTATTCGAGTACTCCCATACGGTTCCCTAACAAAGGATATATCGGGTGAGGTTCGAACAAATATTGAAGAATTAAAAGCATATGGAGCAGTGGCATTCTCAGATGATGGTGTTGGTATCCAGCTAGCCTCAACGATGTATGAGCAAATGAAAGATGCGGCCCAGCACGATATGGTCGTTGTAGCACATTGTGAGGACAACTCATTAATCTATGATGGTGTGATGCATGAAGGAAAGCGTAATAAAGAGCTAGGCCTCCCAGGAATACCTTCCATTTGTGAATCCGTACAAATTGCACGAGATGTACTACTTGCAGAAGCAGCAGGCGCTCGTTACCATGTTTGTCACGTATCGACGAAGGAATCAGTGCGTGCGGTAAGAGATGCAAAGGCTGCAGGAATCCGTGTCACAGCAGAAGTTTGTCCACATCATTTATTACTAGAAGAGATGGATATTCCATCTGATGATGCTAATTGGAAAATGAATCCACCATTACGTGCAGCGGATGATAAAGATTCTCTACATGCAGCACTACTTGATGGCACAATCGACTGCATTGCAACAGATCATGCGCCACACACAGTAGAAGAAAAATGCTGCGGTATGGTTGGCGCACCATTTGGTATTGTAGGTTTCGAAACAGCATTCCCACTACTTTATACACAGTTTGTAGAAACAGGAAAGTGGACGTTAAAACAATTAGTTGATTGGATGACAGTGAAAGCAGCTGAGATTTTTGATCTGCCATATGGCACATTAGAAGTAGGTGCTTCAGCGGATATGATTTTAATTGATATTAAAAAAGAACAAACGATTGATGCAGAAGGCTTTGTATCAAAAGGTCGTAATACACCATTCAACGGCTGGGTGGCAAAGGGTTGGCCAGTACTAACTATTTTTGAAGGCAATATCGTATATCAGGAGGCAGAGTAATGAAAAAACGTTTACTAGTTTTAGAAGATGGCACAGTATTTACAGGTACAGCATTTGGTAGCGAGCGCGCTTCACAAGGTGAGGTTGTATTCACAACAGGGATGACGGGTTATCAGGAAACGATTTCAGATCCCTCATTCTATGGACAAATTGTCACTTTAACTTATCCTTTAGTTGGTAATTACGGCATTAACCGTGATGACTTTGAATCGATTACGCCAGCCATTCGTGGATTTGTTGTGCGTGAATTAGCTAAAAATCCTTCAAATTTCCGCTGTGATTTAACTTTAGATGATTATTTGACATCAAAGGATATCCCAGGAATTGAAGGAATTGATACACGAAAATTAACACGTATTATTCGTAGTAAAGGTTCCGTAAAAGCGATTTTGACAGCTGCTGATGAAGAAGTAAATGTGGATGAAATAGTAGCACAATTACAAGCAACGCCAGCCATTACGCACCATGTTCGTGAAGTATCACCAAAAGCGGCCTATCCATCTCCAGGGCGTGGTAAACGAGTTGTCCTAATTGATTATGGAATGAAGCATGGGATTTTACGAGAATTAAACAAACGTGATTGTGATGTGCTAGTAGTACCTTATAATACGTCAGCTGAGGAAATTTTAGCTTGGCATCCAGATGGCATCATGCTGTCAAATGGACCAGGAAATCCTGAAGATGTTCAAGAAGGCATTGAAACAGTACGTAACTTAATTGGAAAAGTGCCAATGTTCGGTATTTGTTTAGGCCATCAAATCTTTTCTTTAGCAAGTGGTGCAAAAGCCTTTAAATTACCGTTTGGACACCGTGGTGGTAACCATCCAGTAAAAGATTTACGTACAGGTCGTACAGATTTAACATCTCAGAACCATGGCTATGCCATCGATATCGAATCATTAAAAGATACAGATTTAGAATTAACACATATCGCGTTAAATGATGGAACATGTGAAGGTGTGCGTCATAAAAAATATCCAATTTTCACAGTGCAATATCACCCAGAAGCATCACCAGGTCCAGAAGATTCAAACCACTTATTTGATGAATTCATCGAAATGATGGAAGTAGAAGCAGGGAAGGGGAAACAACATGCCTAAACGTACAGATATTGAAACTATTTTAGTAATCGGCTCAGGCCCAATTGTTATCGGACAAGCAGCAGAATTTGACTATGCAGGAACACAAGCATGTCTTTCATTAAAAGAAGAGGGCTACCGCGTTATTTTAATCAATTCAAACCCTGCTACAATCATGACAGATACAGAAATTGCAGACAAAGTCTATATTGAGCCAATTTCTCTTGATTTTGTATCGCGTATATTACGTAAAGAACGTCCAGACGCGATTTTACCAACACTTGGTGGTCAAACGGGCCTAAATATGGCGATCGAATTAGACAAATCAGGTATTCTAGATGAGCTTGGGATTGAAATTCTTGGTACTAAATTAGATGCCATCCATAAAGCAGAGGACCGTGATTTATTCCGTAATTTAATGTATGAGCTAGGAGCTCCAGTTCCTGAATCTGATATTATTCATAACTTAGATGAAGCGAAAAGATTTGTTGCGAAAATTGGCTATCCTGTCATTGTTCGACCTGCCTTTACACTTGGCGGTACAGGGGGCGGTATTTGCTACAACGATCAAGACTTAGAAGAAATTGTGACATCGGGTTTAAAATATTCACCTGTAACGCAATGTCTATTAGAGAAATCAATCGCAGGCTATAAAGAAATTGAATACGAAGTAATGCGTGATGCAGCTGACAATGCCATCGTTGTATGTAACATGGAAAACGTTGACCCAGTAGGGATTCATACAGGTGACTCAATCGTTGTTGCACCAACGCAAACATTATCTGATCGCGAAAACCAAATGCTACGTAATATTTCACTCGACATTATTCGCGCATTAAAAATTGAAGGTGGCTGTAACGTACAGCTTGCACTTGATCCATATAGCTTTAATTACTATGTGATTGAAGTAAATCCACGTGTCTCTCGATCATCTGCATTAGCATCAAAAGCAACAGGTTATCCAATTGCTAAGCTAGCCGCTAAAATTGCAGTAGGCTTAACGTTAGATGAAATTAAAAATCCTGTAACAGGCTCAACATATGCTTGTTTTGAGCCTGCACTGGACTATATCGTAGCAAAAATTCCTCGCTGGCCATTCGATAAATTCGAATCTGCTAAACGTAATCTTGGTACGCAAATGAAAGCTACTGGTGAAGTAATGGCGTTAGGTCGTACTTTTGAGGAAGCTATGCTAAAAGCGGTTCGTTCTCTTGAGACAGGTCAAGTACACTTAGAGTTAAAACATGCTGAAGAAAATTCAGATTCTTGGATTGAAAAACGTATTCGCAAGGCTGGGGATGAGCGTCTATTCTTCATCGGTGAAGCTTTACGTCGAGGTGTAACAATTGAACAAATTCATGAATGGTCAGCAATCGATCTATTCTTCTTAAATAAATTTAAAAATATTGTGAATATGGAACAAACGCTTGCTGACAATAAGAATGATAAAGACGTACTACGAACAGCTAAACGTTTAGGCTTTGCAGATAAGAAAATTGCTGAGCTTTGGGAAACAACACCAGAAGAATTGTATGCTTATCGTAAAGAGCATGGTATTATGCCAGTCTATAAAATGGTGGATACATGTGCAGCAGAATTTGAATCAGAAACACCATATTTCTATGGCACATATGAAGACGAAAATGAATCGATTAAGTCAGAAAAACCTTCTGTGGTGGTACTCGGTTCAGGACCAATCCGCATTGGCCAAGGGGTAGAATTTGACTACGCCACAGTACACTCAGTATGGGCGATTCAAGAAGCAGGTTATGAAGCGATCATCATTAACTCAAATCCAGAAACAGTGTCAACAGATTTCTCAATTTCTGATAAATTATATTTCGAACCATTAACAATTGAGGATGTTATGCATATTATCGACTTAGAACAACCAATTGGTGTTGTTGTTCAATTCGGTGGTCAAACGGCTATTAACCTTGCTGATAAATTAGCTGCTAATGGTGTGAAAATCTTAGGTACGTCTCTTGAGGATATTGACCGTGCAGAAAACCGCGATAAATTTGAGCAGGCGCTACGTGAATTAGATATTCCACAACCTCAAGGAGAAACAGCGGTTTCTACAGAGGAGGCTCTTGCCATTGGTGAGCGTCTAGGCTTCCCAGTGCTTGTCCGCCCTTCTTATGTACTTGGTGGGCGTGCAATGGAAATTGTTTATAACCAAGAAGAATTACAGCACTATATGGAAAACGCGGTAGAGGCATCTCCAGATCATCCAGTATTAGTAGACCGTTACTTAACAGGACAGGAAATTGAAGTAGATGCTATCTGTGACGGTGAGAATGTGTTAATACCAGGAATTATGGAGCATATCGAGCGTGCAGGAGTTCACTCTGGTGACTCAATCTCTGTTTACCCGCCGCAAAAATTAACACAGGCACAAAAAGATACATTAGTTGACTATACAACTCGTCTTGCGAAGGGGCTAGGCATCATTGGATTAATGAACATCCAATATGTCATTTCACAAAACGAAGTATTTGTTATCGAGGTGAACCCACGTTCATCACGTACAGTACCGTTCCTAAGTAAGATTACAAATATCCCAATGGCTAATATTGCAACAAAAGCAATCCTTGGCAAATCCATTGTAGAGCAAGGCTATCCAACAGGCCTAGCAGCTGAGCAAAGAGGCGTATTTGTAAAAGTACCAGTGTTCTCATTCGCTAAATTACGACGTGTAGACATTACATTAGGACCTGAAATGAAATCTACTGGTGAAGTAATGGGGAAAGATGCAACATTAGAAAAAGCTCTTTATAAAGGCTTAGTTGCAGCAGGTATGGAAATACGAACAGAAGGTACAGTATTATTCACTGTGTCTGATAAAGATAAGGAAGAAGCGATTGCATTAGCAAAACGCTTCTCAACAGTAGGCTATCGCATTGTAGCAACTGAAGGTACAGCAAAAGCATTTGAAGCAGCAGGCGTACGAACTGATGTAGTAGGCAAGATTGGGGCGAAAGGACAAACATTGATTGACCTTATCCAAAATGGGGAAGCTCAGCTTGTTGTCAACACATTAACAAAAGGCAAGCAACCAGCTCGTGACGGCTTCCGAATTCGTCGTGAGTCTGTAGAAAATGGTGTTCCTTGTCTGACATCTTTAGATACAGCAGAAGCCATGGTACGTGTTATTGAATCTATGACATTTACAGCAGAACAAATGCCAAAAGCGGAGGTAGTACACTAATATGATACGTCAAGAGAAAATGACGGTCGTCTCTCAAAAGCAAATTGCGACAAACATTTTCGAACTGACACTTCATGGTGAACTGGTTCAGGAGATGACTCCTGGCCAGTTTGTCCATGTAAAGGTGTCGGATTCACTGGAGCCGCTTTTACGTCGACCAATTAGTATTGCAAATATTGATAAAGACAACAATGAGTTTACAATGATCTATCGTGCTGAGGGGCGTGGTACGAAAGTTCTGGCAACAAATCGAGAAGGTCAGCTGGTCAACGTACTTGGACCAATTGGGAATGGTTTCCCAGTAGAAGCGGTGCAAGAGGGAGGTACTGCACTACTAGTTGGTGGTGGCATTGGTGTCCCTCCATTACATGAGCTAGCCAAGCAATTGAATGCTCGTGGTGTGAAAACAATCCACGTCTTAGGCTTCCAAACAAAAGATGTCTGCTTTTATGAGGATGAATTTAGTGCACTTGGTGAAACGCATTATGTTACGGTGGATGGCTCGAAAGGTACAAAAGGCTTTGTAACAACGGTTTTAGAGTCGCATGCTCCTGAATTTGATGTTTTTTATTCCTGTGGACCCTTACCAATGTTAAGGGCATTAGAAGGCTTTTATCCTGAAAAAGAAGGCTATTTATCATTTGAAGAACGTATGGGCTGTGGTATTGGAGCTTGCTTTGCATGTGTATGCAAAACAACTGATCAGGTTGAAAAAGACTATGTTAAAGTTTGCTCTGATGGACCAGTTTTCCCGAAAGGAACGGTGGCACTATGAGTCGTTTAACAATTCAAATACCAGGCTTAGATTTAAAAAACCCTATTATGCCAGCCTCAGGTTGCTTTGGTTTTGGTCGTGAATATGCACAGCTTTATGATTTATCTAAACTGGGGGCTATCATGATTAAGGCAACAACGGTCGAAACGCGTGCAGGTAACCCTACGCCACGTGTTGCCGAAACAGCAGCGGGGATGTTAAATGCCATTGGTCTACAAAATCCGGGCATTGAAAAAGTGATGAATGAGGAATTAAAATTTTTAGAGGATTATAATGTGCCCATCATCGCCAATGTTGCTGGAACAGAGACATCAGACTATGTAGAAGTAGCACGCCGTATTTCAACAGCTTCAAATGTTAAAGCGTTGGAGCTGAATATTTCGTGCCCTAATGTGAAATGTGGTGGTATTCAATTTGGAACAGATCCTGCTACTGCACGTGAGCTTGTCAAGGCTGTCAAGGCTGTGTCAGAAGTGCCAGTCTATGTGAAGTTATCACCAAACGTGACGAACATCGTTGATATTGCCCTAGCTGTTGAAGCAGGTGGAGCAGATGGTATTACCATGATTAATACATTGGTTGGTATGCGTTTAGATGAGCGTACAGGTAAGCCAGTCATAGCTAATGGCACAGGTGGACTATCTGGTCCTGCTGTAAAACCTGTAGCAATACGAATGGTTTATGAGGTGTACAAGGCTGTCAATATTCCGATAATTGGTATGGGCGGTGTAACGGAAGCACAGGATGTCATTGATTTTATGTCCGCAGGTGCTTCAGCTGTAGCAGTAGGAACAGCTAACTTTGTTGACCATTTCGTTTGCCCGAACATTATTGAAGAATTACCAGCAAAGCTGGATGCATTAGGTGTAGAACATATAACAGAGATTATTGGAAGGAGCCATCGTTGATGAATACGAAACCTATACTAGCTCTAGATTTTCCAGGAGAAAAAGAAGTATTCGATTTTCTTAAAAAATTCGATGAGCCTCTTTTCGTGAAAATTGGAATGGAATTATATATGCAAGAGGGACCTGATATCGTACGCAAAGTAAAGGATTTAGGTCATGATATTTTCCTTGATTTAAAATTACATGATATCCCAAATACAGTAGGCTCTGCGATGAAGGGGCTAGCAAAATTAGGGGTAGATTTAGTCAATGTCCATGCTGCAGGCGGACGTGCTATGATGGAAGCAGCTCTAGAAGGACTTGAAGCAGGAACACCAACAGGCAAAGAACGTCCAGCACTAATAGCTGTTACTCAATTAACATCCACAACAGAAGAACAAATGCAAGCAGAACAAAAGATTGCTCTTTCATTGCAAGAGTCTGTCCTACACTACGCAGGGCTGACAAAGGAAGCAGGCTTACAAGGTGTTGTTTGCTCTGTCCATGAGGCTAAGGCGATTGCTGAGGTGTGTGGAGATAAATTTCTACGTGTCACACCAGGGATTCGTTTAGCTGGAGGTGCTGCACACGATCAAAAACGTATAGCAACACCTGATGGGGCAAAGCGTGATGGTTCATCACTCATCGTTGTTGGCCGTGCTGTAACAGGTGCACAGGATCCAGTAGCAGCATATAAAATCGTAAGTGAATTATGGGAGGCATAAATTATGACATTACAAAATGAAATTGCACACGCTATGTTAAAAGTTGGAGCAGTAGAATTAAATCCTACAGAGCTATTTACATGGGCATCTGGTATTAAATCACCTATTTACTGTGATACACGTTTAACAATTTCCGATCCAATTATTCGTAAACAATTAGCAATTGGTTTAGCCTCTGTCATCAAAGAAAATTTCGGAGCGACAGAAATTGTAGCAGGAACAGCTACAGCAGGTATCCCACATGCGGCATGGGTAAGTGATATTTTAGAATTACCAATGGTTTATGTACGCTCTAAAGCGAAGGAGCATGGCCGTGGTAATCAAATTGAAGGAAAATACGTAGCAGGACAAAAAGTAGTGGTTGTGGAGGATATCGTTTCTACAGGTGGTTCTTCCATTACAGCAGTAGAAGCATTGCGTGCAGCAGGCTGTGAGGTGCTTGGAGTTGTTTGTGTATACACATATAATCTTCCACGCGCTGAACAAGCATTTGATGAGGCTGGCATCCAATACGTATCATTAACAAATTTTGATTATCTGATTGAAGCAGCAAATGAATCCGGCGCTATTAAAGAAGAAGATATCCCATTCTTAAAAGAGTGGCATGGAAAATTAAAAGCTGGAGAGCTATAATTAGAAATCTTGTAAAAGTAGTAGTAAAACATAGAGTTACTGGAATATAAAAGAGGGCAAATGCATAGAAACAACTATCGATACTTTTGTTGATAGTTGTTTTTTTGTGTTTTTCGACGTGGTCAAAGGAAAATAAACTTTATTAACTTTTAAGAGAAGTATGGCCTATAGATTAAAGAAATTATAAAAATAATTTATTTTTTTAATGTAATATAAAACACTTCATTTGTTTAGTGCTTTAGTAAATAAAATTATTCATTAATAATAATTAGGAAAATTTAGTATCATTCACTGAATTAAATAAACAATAAAAATCCTTTTATAATCATGTTTTCCAAATAAAAGTAAATTTTGACGTAGTATGTGTGGATCAATTGAGTAGGTTATTATTATTCTAATAAAATAAAAAAATGATACTTTAGGCAAATAAAGTTGAAAATGAACTAATATTCAGTATGCTTAAACGTAAAGTGTCCAATTTGAAATGGTATAGTTGTATGGATTATTTTGTATGTAATATTATGAGAATTATAAAAATTCACTTGATTAAATGTATTATTTCCAGATAAAATAGCATTACGCCTAATTGTCAGAATATTATATACTGATCCAGTTACTATTACATTTGGAAAATAGGATCAATTTTATGTAATAAAGATGTTCTCTTTAAAATTTGATGTTTTTTTTAGCTAATATAATTTTGAAATAGGTTTAACATCTTATGATCTAATTTTTCGGAATATTGAATCTTATGAAGGAAGTCAAAAGCTAATTTCTTTTTACATCTTTTACTTAAAGAATACATTTTAGACATATGTTTCTGTTGCTTACATAAAGGATGTAGTGATTTTTAGTAAAAAAATTAAAGGTGTGATATTAAATGAGCTTAATGTTAGAAGTGAAAAACCTTAAAACTGGTTTCGATATAGATGGGGATATCTATCATGCTGTTGATGATGTTTCTTTTTCAGTCAAATCAGGTCAAATTATTGGGGTAGTTGGAGAATCTGGATGTGGAAAAAGTGTCATGTCACTTTCAGTTATGCAGCTTCTTCCAAAAGGGATTGGCAAAATTACAGGCGGAGAAATTAAGTTTGAAGGAAAAAACATCGAAAATTATTCTAGCGATGACATGAATAAGATTAGAGGAAAAGATATCAGTATGATTTTCCAAGAACCCATGACATCATTAAATCCCGTTTTTACAATTGGTTCACAAATACAAGAGATTATCTTAAATCACTCTAAAATCTCAAAGGCTGAGGCTAAAAGTAAAGCAATAGACTTATTAAAACAAGTCGGCATACCGAGAGCGGATCAAATTGTAGATGAGTATCCTCACCAATTATCTGGTGGTATGAGACAAAGGGTTATGATTGCCATTGCCATTGCATGTCAACCTAAACTATTAATTGCAGATGAGCCTACTACGGCACTTGATGTGACGGTACAAGCTCAAATCTTAGAGCTATTAAAGACAATTCAAGCAAAAAATGATATGTCCATCGTACTTATTACACATGATTTAGGAGTCGTAGCCGAAATGTGTGATGAAGTAATTATCATGTACGCGGGGAAAATTGTAGAAAAAACAAATGTAGATAATTTGTTCCACAATCCTCAGCATCCTTATACAAAGCTATTAATGGCTTCTATACCAAGAATCGATGAGGAAGTTGAAAAGTTAACGACCATTCAAGGGATTGTACCTTCGTTGAAAAATATGCCCCAAATAGGTTGCCGTTTTGTGGATAGATGTCCTTCAGCTATGCCTGATTGTAGCAAGGTTACGCCGCAACTTTCCTTTATAGATGATGGACATGAGGTATCTTGTTTACTTTATGAAAGTTGCGATACTAGAAAGGGTGTGAGCTGACAGCATGAATGAAACAATCGTAAAACAAGAAAAGGATAACTTATTAGAAATTATTGATTTGAAGACATATTACCCAATCAAAGGTGGCTTCTTAAGGCATACTGTCGGTCATGTAAAAGCAGTGGATAACATTTCTTTTTCTATTAAAAATGGCGAGACATTAGGGTTAGTTGGAGAATCGGGTTGCGGAAAATCGACAACTGGACGGACAATTTTAAGATTATTAGACTCGACGGATGGAAAAATTATCTTTGATGGTAAAGATATTACAAACTTGAGAGGGAAATCTTTAAGAGATATACGAAAAGATATTCAAATGGTATTTCAGGATCCATACGCATCTTTAAATCCTATGCAAATGGTAGGAAGCATTGTTGCAGAGCCGATTATGAATTTCAGTAACAAATCATTGAAATCATTAAAAGGCGAGGTAATGGAGCTATTAAGAAAAGTCGGCTTACCTGAAGATGCCTATTATAAATATGCTCATGAGTTCTCAGGTGGTCAGCGCCAGCGTATTGGTATTGCTCGGGCACTTGCACTTAGACCAAAGCTTATTATTGCAGACGAGCCTGTTTCAGCCTTAGATGTATCAGTACAATCACAAGTTCTTAATCTATTAAAAGAACTTCAGGATGAGTTTGATTTAACATTCCTGTTTATCGCACATGATTTAAGTGTGGTCAAGCATATGAGCGATCGAATTGGCGTGATGTATCTAGGAAATATTGTAGAAATAGCTGATAAGGAACATATTTACGATGAGCCATTACATCCTTATACACAAGCATTGATCTCTGCAATACCTGTGCCAGATCCGAGAAAGAAAAATAGTCGTATTGTTTTAGAGGGAGATATACCGAGTCCTGCTAATCCACCATCAGGCTGTCCATTCCATCCAAGATGTCCAAAGGCAATGGCAGAATGTTCATTATCTAAGCCAGCTTTAAAGGAGGTGAAGTCGGGGCATAGTGTTGCTTGTCATTTATATTAAAAACTAAAAACGGAAAATAGTTATTGACAAAAATAAAATTACGGGGGGAAAAAAATGAAAAAATCAGCATTATGGTCATTTATGCTATTGCTAGTTATGGCATTATTTTTAGCTGCATGTAATAATGACTCATCAAAAACAGAGAAGGAAAATGAAAAGGATACAAGCGGGGATACAACGACAACAACAGATGAACCTTCTACAGAGGGTGGCATCGTAACATATGGTACAGATGTTGCACCTGAAGGCGTATATGATCCTGCTTATTCAGGTAGTATTGTAGACAGCTATATTCAAAATTTCACAATGGAAGGTATTTATGATGTAAATGATGACTTAGAATATGTTCCAAACTTAGCTTCATGGGAAATTAGTGAGGATAAATTAACGTATACGTTTACATTCCAGAAGGGTGTAAAATGGCATAATGGTGAGGAATTAACAGCTGATGACTGGGTTTTTGCTTTAGAAACACTTGCGCATCCTGATTATGCTGGACCTCGCTACAATTATGTTGAGGGAATTAAAGGTGCCAAAGCTAAAAAAGAAGGTAAGGCTGACAAAATCGAAGGTATTGAAGTAGTAGATCCATACACTGTAAAAATCACTTTTGAACAAGTGAAAATTAATAATTTAGAAAATCTATGGTCAAATCCAATGCCGAAGAAACATTATGAAGGTATTGCTGTTAAGGATTTAGAGGAGTCAAAGCAAGTTCGTGAAAATCCTGTTGGCTTAGGGCCATTTAAGGTGAAAAAAGTTGTAGATGGAGAATATTCTGAATTAGAGCGTTTTGATGATTACTGGAAGGGCAAACCACAGCTTGATGGTGTTATTGTAAAAGTAATTGACCCATCATTAGCAACTGGTGCATTCCAAAATGGAGAAATTGACATTATGGATATTAGACCACAATCCGTAAAAGAATTAGAAGCATTAGGCAATGTACGTATTGAAGAAACTAATGGTGTGGGCTATTCATACATCGGACTTCGTTTTGGTCATCGTGATAAAGCTACATTAAAAAATGTGGCAGATTTTGATAAATTTAATGCAAAAGAATTACGTCAAGCATTATTATACGCAATTAACCGTCCAGCAATGATCGATGCTTTCTTAGAAGGAAAAGCAACAGTTGCCAACACTGTGATTCCAACTACTTTCTGGACTGCTGCACCAGAGTCAGAACTAAACCAATATGAATTCAACCCAGAAAAAGCAAAAGAGCTATTAGCATCTGCAGGTTATGTAGATAAAGATGGTGATGGTTTCGTAGAAGATCCAAAGGGACAACCATTTAAAATTTCATTTGGTCACTATGCAGGTTCAGCAGCATTTGAAGGACGTGCACAAGCAATTGTTCAATCTTGGAATGATATTGGTGTAAAAACAGAATTAGCGACAGGTAGTTTAATTGAGTTTAACTTATATAATGATATGAAAGATAATGATGATGCAGCTTTAGAAGCATTCTTCGGTGCGTGGAGTACAGGTGCTGATCCAGATCCATCAGGATTATGGGGTAATGACGCTGAGTGGAACTATGGTCGTTGGGTAGATCCTAAAAACCAAGAATTATTGGATAAAGGCTTAAGTGAAGAAGCATTTGACAAAGAAAAACGTATGGCAACATATGTTGAATGGCAAAAATACTTCAACGAAGAATTACCTGCACTTCCTTTATGGGAAAACTTAGATTTATATGGTATTAATAACCGTTTACAAGGTGTTCATGTCAACGCTGTTGGCTTCCAAACGGATGTTTATAAATGGCATATTAAAGAATAAGCTATTGTGTACTTTAATTCTTGCTAACTAAGTCCTTGAAAAGAGGACTTAGTTAGTAAATTTATAGATAAGGAGACGTTACATGCTTCAATATACACTTCGACGACTACTTGGCATGATCCCATTGTTACTCCTTATTTCGTTGGTGGTATTCTTTTTAGCGAAAATGATGCCAGGAGATGCATTTGCTGGTGAAATTGATCCTTCTAATACGAATCCACAATATATCGAAGAAATGAGAGAAAAATTAGGCTATAACGATCCTATTATCCAGCAATACGGTAGATGGATTGTTAATTTTATGCAAGGGGATTTTGGTAAATCAACTGTTTATAAGAAACCAGCAGTAGAAATTATTGCGCAGCGTATACCTAATACCATATTTTTAGCTCTAACATCGTTAATTTTTACCTACATATTTGCATTTATCATGGGCATGTATGCTGGTAGAAAACCCTATACACTTGGGGATAATTTGATTGCAACGTATAATTATCTAGCTTTAGCCATTCCGTCATTTGTTGCGGGAATTGTAGCCATTTACTTTTTCTCGTTCAAGTTAGGTTGGTTCCCATTTAACGGATCTGTTGGCGTCGGGCTAGAGCCTGGAAATTTGGACTACTATATAAGTAGATTCCACCATGTTTTACTACCTGCGCTTATATTAGGATTGATGGGAACAGCATCCTATACACAATTTTTGCGGAATGACATTATTGAAAATAGTAGAAAAGATTTTGTAAGAACTGCGAGAGCAAAGGGAACAAAAGAATCGAAAATTTATAACAAACATATTTTACGAAATTCTATTATTCCTCTTATTACGTTCCTTGGGTTTGATATCGCAACATTAATTAGCGGTGCGGTAATAACAGAAACAATCTTTACGTATCCTGGAATAGGTGCTCTCTTCCTTGAATCAGTTGGAAGAAGGGATTATGCAGTCATGATGTCGATCACAATGTTACTTTCGTTTTTAACACTTTTTGGAAATTTAATAGCGGATTTATTATATGGTGTAGTAGATCCACGTATTAGATTGGATTAAGGAGGGGGAAATATGACATTGGTAACGGATCAAGAAGTTTTAACGCCAAAATCGCCAAAGAAAAGCCCCTCGCCATGGGTAATTGCGAGACGAAAGTTCTTTAAAAATAAACTAGCCTTGATTAGCCTTATATTTCTACTGATCGTTATTATCTTATCGTTTCTAGCACCATATATTACAACTAAAGATATTGTCCGGGTTGATTTTACCCAAATAAGTAAACCACCCTCTAGTGAAAATTGGTTAGGAACAGATACAAATGGACGAGATGTGTTTACAAGAATGCTCTATGCTGGTAGATCCTCCTTAACAGTAGGATTAAGCTGTATGTTCTTTATTGTTTTAATTGGAACTACTGTCGGCGCCATTTCAGGGTACTTTGGTGGAAAAATAGATCAAATACTCATGAGATTTACAGATTTTATCTTAATGTTTCCATTTATGATTTTTGTAATTGTTTTAAATCAAATTCTAATTGGAAAAGTATCTGGTCTATGGACTTTGATTTTTGTTATCTCACTGTTAATGTGGGGATCAGTTGCAAGGATTGTACGAAGTAGGGTGCTTGCTGAAAAGGAAAATGAGTATATATTAGCAGCTCAATCAATAGGATGTAAATCATCAAAGATTATTATGAAGCATTTACTACCTAATGTTGCTTCGACGATTATTGTACAAGCAACATTGCTAATGGCTGTAACAATCGTCGCTGAATCTGGTTTAAGCTTTTTAGGGTTAGGCGTACCAGCAGATACACCAAGTTGGGGGAATATGCTGTCCGAAGCTAGAAACTCAGAGGTATTAAAGGAGAAGCTTTGGATGTGGGTGCCTCCTGCAACAGCTATTACGCTAGTAATTTTGTCCATTAATTTTATCGGAGAAGGGTTAAAGGATGCATTAAATCCAAAATCTAGAAGGTAATTAAAAAATGGATATTAAATAAGTGACAAGAAAATAGGGCACCTTTAAATGTAAAAGTAATCACATTTAAAGGTGCCGAATTTTATAAAGGATAATAGTTTAATACATAGTAATATTGATTGTCCTTACAGAGACCATAGAGACCTGGAAATAATGTTTTGAGAGCAACTATTATGGTCTAATCACACAAGGCTTTGGACTGTGGCATGGACCAGGGTAGGCAGATGCTGTGGTAGAACCAACACTAATTAATACGATTGTAAAACAACATGTAGCAAGAAGAAGTTTCATACTTTTTTTCATTGAATACACCCCTTTATTCGTGTTAACTCTATCATAATATATTCCTTAAAATATTTAAACTAATTTTACATAAATGGTATTTATTAACTAATTATTTTATGTAAAATAAAAGAATGAAGGGAATTATAGTCTACTAAAAGGTAGTAAGTTTATTTAGGTTTACACTGATCGGGATATTGGGTAAGGAAGAAGTAAAATTAAAAAAACTCCCATCTCAGTAATTATACTGTCGATAGGAGTTATAGCTTTTAGCGATTAGCAACCCAAGTTTTTACTAGATCAGCAGTACCATAAACATAATGCTGATCACCTACTTCATGGTAGGTTGCACTTTCTTCAACCTCTGTATGCTTGTACTGAATACGTTGACGGCGCTTCTCTGACATTGGATCAGGAAGTGGGATAGCTGATAGTAAAGATTTTGTATACGGATGAACAGGGTGATTGTAGATATCATCTGCTTTACCGATTTCCATGATTTTACCACGGTACATTACAGCAATACGGTCACTGATGTATTTTACCATAGATAAGTCATGGGCAATGAAAAGATATGTTAAGCCACGTTCTTTTTGTAGTTGTTTTAGTAAGTTAACAACTTGCGCTTGGATAGATACGTCTAGCGCAGAGATTGGCTCATCTGCAATGATAAACTTAGGATCTAAACTTAGTGCACGGGCAATCCCAATACGTTGACGTTGACCACCAGAGAATTCGTGTGCGTAACGATTCGCGTGTTCTTTGTTTAAACCAACAGCTTCAAGTAGCTCTTGAATTTTTGCACGACGTTCTTTTTTATCCTTGTAAAGGCCATGAATATCAAAGGCTTCACCAATGATCTCACCAGCCGTCATACGAGGGTTTAAAGAAGCATAAGGATCTTGGAAAATCATTTGCATTTGACGGTTAAATTTCTTTAACTCATTTTTAGATTTTTTTCCATGGACATTTTCACCATCGAAAACAATCTCGCCACCTGTAATATCATATAAACGAATAATTGAACGACCAGTTGTTGACTTACCACAACCTGATTCACCCACAAGACCAAGTGTTTCACCTTCGTAAACATCGAAGCTGATACCATCTACAGCTTTGATAGGATTACTTGGCGAACCAAAATGCTGCTGTAAATTTTTGATTTCAAGAATTTTTTTCGCACCAGTTTTAGTCATTTTCTTGTGCCTCCTTTGCTAAATACCCTTCAATACGTTTAGCAACCGCATCTGGAAGAGGAATCTTTGGTGCATCAGGATGCAACAACCAAGTCTTTGCAAAATGTGTTTCACTTACTTGGAACATTGGTGGCTCTTGTTCATAATCAATGGCCATAGCATACTCGTTACGAGCTGCAAATGCATCACCCTTAGGTGGATTCGTCAGATCTGGTGGTGAGCCTGGAATCGTACGTAATAGCTCATCAGTATCATTATCTAAATCTGGCATTGAACCAAGTAGACCCCATGTGTAAGGATGCTTTGGATTATAGAAAATATCATTTACAGTACCATATTCAACGATTTGTCCAGCGTACATTACTGCTACACGGTCAGCGATATTCGCCACTACTCCTAAATCGTGTGTAATGAAAATGATAGATGTTTGCGAGTTTTTCTGAATTTCTTTCATTAATTCTAAAATTTGCGCTTGAATTGTTACGTCTAGAGCTGTTGTCGGCTCATCTGCAATTAATAGCTTAGGATCAGCTGCAAGGGCAATGGCAATAACAACACGTTGACGCATACCACCTGAAAATTCATGTGGGTATTGGTTATAGCGTTTTTCAGGGAAGGGGATACCTACCTGTGTTAAAAGCTCAATCGCACGTTTTTTCGCTTCGTCTTTAGAAACTTTTTTGTGTTGCAAAATTACTTCAGTTATTTGACGTCCGACCTTCATTGTTGGGTTCAAACTTGTCATTGGATCTTGGAAAATCATCGCAATTTCATTTCCGCGTACTTTAGACATTTCTTTATCAGTTAATGGAACTAAATCACGGCCATTAAATAAAATTTGTCCTGACTCATAAATACCAGGTGGCTGGGGAATTAGTTTCATTAATGCATTACTCGTAACACTTTTACCAGAGCCTGATTCACCTACTATAGCGAGTGTTTCACCCTCTTTTAAATCAAAGTTAACACCACGTACAGCATGGACAAGCCCTGCATAAGTTTTAAAGTTAATTCTTAAATCTTTTACTTCTAGAATTGTTTTACTCATTTCGGCCACCTCCTTATTTACGTAGTTTTGGATCTAGAGCGTCACGTAAGCCGTCACCAACTGCGTTAAACGCAAAGATTGTCAGTGAGATAAATACTGCTGGGAAAATCAAGCGCCATGGAGCATTGGCAATAGCTTTATTACCATCAGAGGCCATTGTACCCCAAGAAGCAGTTGGAGCAGGCACCCCAAGACCAAGGTAGCTTAGGAATGATTCAGTGAAAATAGCAGATGGAATTGTTAACGTCATCGTTACTAAGATTGCACCAAGAGCATTCGGAACTAAGTGTTTAATAATTAAATGGCCTGTACTAGCACCTAATGTACGAGCAGCAAGAACATATTCTTGATTTTTAATAGATAATACTTCACCACGAACGATACGAGCCATGTTAATCCATCCAGTGATGGACAGGGCAATAATCATAGGAATTAAACCAGGTTGCATAACAACTAAAAGTACGATTACTACTAGAAGGTAAGGTACAGCTGTTAAAACGTCGGCAATACGCATCATGATGTTATCAACACGACCGCCTGCTAAGCCTGAAATACTTCCCCATAAAACACCGATAATTAAATCAATAATCGCTGCAGCAATACCGATAAATAGGGAAATACGAGCGCCTTCCCAAATACGAACGAAAATATCACGACCAAGGTCATCCGTTCCAAACCAAAATTGTGCAGATGGTGGTGCGTTGTAAACACCTAGCTGATCACTTGCTTTATATTGAGAAAACATTGGTACGAATGTAGCCATTAAAATAACAATGATTAAAATGATTATCCCAATGATGGCTAATTTGTTATGAGAGAAACGGAGAAATACTTCTTTCCAAAAGGAGACTGATTTATCAGCTAATTTTTCCGTTGCTTCATGATTTCCACCAACAATTTTAAACTTATCTTTTTCAATTTGTTGCTGTGTCATTATTTTTTCGCTCCTTTCAGTTTAATACGCGGATCAATCACACTATATAGAATATCAACGATTAATACCGCAAATAAAAGGATGATGGAATAGAACACCGTCGTACCCATAATTACTGTATAGTCACGGTTTGTAATACTTTGAACAAAGTGCTTACCAAGTCCAGGAATAGCGAAAATTTGCTCAACAATGAAACTACCTGTTACAACACCAGCTGTTAATGGACCAAGGTATGTTACGACTGGCAGAAGGGCATTTCGTAATGTATGACGGAATACGATTGTCCATTTACCAATACCTTTCGCACGAGCCATTTTTACATAATCACTATTGTTTTGTTCAAGCATACTTGAACGTGTTAATTTTGCGATAAAGCCCATATGAGAGAAAGCGATTGCAAGGGCTGGTAAAATACTATAAATAAAGCCCTTCCACCCACTAATAGGGAACCAGCCTAGCTTAAAGGCTAAGAAATACTGCATTAAACCTGCTAATATAAATGAAGGTACTGATATACCGAGCACCGCAAAGGACGTTGCCAAATAATCCGGGAACCTATTATGATATAGCGCGGAAACTACGCCAATTAATACACCGAATCCAACTGCTAATAGCATAGCTTCAATCCCTAATGTTAATGAAACAGGGAAACTTTCAGAAATCATATCATTTGTAGAACGCGCTTTATATTTCATTGACTCACCGAAATTGAATGTGGCCGTATCGATTAAATAATCTTTATATTGAATATACCAAGGGTTATTTAATCCATACGTTTCGTTTAACTTCTCCTCAATTTGAGGTGGGAAATTACGTTCACTCGCGAAAGGACTACCAGGAGCGAGACGCATTAAGAAAAACGTAACCGTTACGATGACGAAAAGCGCGAGAAGTATATACATCAGCCTTTTCAAAATATATTTAATCACATAAAACTCCTCCTTCTATTTGTCAATTTTCAGACAAATATATGCCTTCGTATTTTAAAAAGAGCTGACTCGCGCCGAAGTGGCTACGAGGCAGCTCTTCGCTGTAGAGCTAAATAAGCGAATTATTTGTTGATTATTTCTCTACTTTAACCTCTTTAAGAGAGATGTTACCAAGGATGTCTGCCTTCATGTTTTTCACATAATCTTGTACTACAGATAGGTTCGTGTAGTAGTAGATTGGAATAACTGGGAAATCATTTACAGCAACTTTTTCAGCTTGTTTTAAAAGCTCAAGACGTTTAGCAGGATCTGCTTCAACGTTAGATTGATCTAATAATTTTTTGTATTCTGCACTTTCCCAACCAGTATCGTTGTTACCGTTTGCAGCAGTGTCATACATTTCTAAGAATGTATAAGCATCGTTGTAGTCACCAACCCAGCCCATACGGCCAACTTGGTAATCTAATTGGTTAAGTTTTTCTAAATATACTTGCCATTCAGAGTTATCTAGACCTACAGTGATACCTAGGTTTTTAGTCCAGCCCTCTTGAACGTATTGAGCGATAGCAGCGTGTGCTTCACTTGTGTTGTAAGAAAGGTTAATTTTGATATCTGCTGGGTTTGTAATTCCAAGTTCTTTCATACCAGCTTCAAGTGCTGCTTTAGCACCTTCGATATCGTTATCTTTGAAGTAACCACGGTCTTCTTCAAAGCCATGAACTGCGATAGGAACCATGCCTAATGCAGGTTTTTGCTCACCTTTAGTAATGTTGTCAATTAAACCTTGACGATCAACTGCTAAAGCTAACGCTTTACGGATGTTAGCGTTTCCAGTGATTTTATCTTTTGTATTTAGCTTGTACCAGTAAACAGAAGCTTGGTCATTAATATTTAATGAACCATCAGCTTTAAATGCGTCGATTGAATCAAGTGCCACAGATTGGAATGGTGCACCTAAGTAGTCAATTTCTCCAGCTTTGAAGCTTGTTGCTGCAGTTGCTTCAGACTCAACCATACCGATATTAACAGTTTCTAAAGAAACTTTATCAGCATCCCAGTACTCTGGGTTTTTCTTTAATACGATTGTATCATTGTGTCTCCATTCAGCTAATGTGAAAGGACCGTTTGTTACATAGTTTTCACCAGCATCTGCATACCACTCATCATTACCTTCAACTACTTTTTGGTTTAATGGTGCATATGTTTTGAATGCTGTTAATTCTAAGAAGTAAGGTGTTGGGTTTTCTAAAGTTACTACTAATGTTTTTTCGTCTTGTGCTTTAACGCCTACATCATCAGCAGAACCTTCACCATTGTTGTATGCTGCAGCACCTTTAATTGGGTAAAGGATTGAAGCATATTCAGAAAGATTGTCTGGGTTTAATGCCCATTTCCAAGCGTATTCGAAGTCACCAGCTACTACTGGATCTCCGTTTGACCATTTAGCATCACGTAATTTGAACGTGTATGTTTTTAAATCTTCACTAACTTCCCAGCTTTCAGCAGCAGCTGCAACTGGACGAGCGTCTGCATCAAGTGTTGTTAATCCTTCAAAAGTATTTGTTAGAATAACACCAGAAGTTGTATCTGTTGCTAATGCAGGATGAAGAGATGGCGGCTCAGAAGCTACTACTACATTTAATTCGCCACCTGATGAAGTTGTTTCTGAAGAGCCAGAATCTTTTCCTTCGTCTTTAGATTTGTCAGACGAATCTCCACCGAAGCCACATGCAGCAAGTACTAAAGAAAATACTGCAAGGACTGTTAGTAATAAAAACTTTTTGTTTTTATTCATGTGAATCCCCCTTATACAATTTTTAAGCCTTTTGTGAAGCTCCTATTTAATATACCAAAAAAATCATTGTGTACAAAATAAAAAAGATTCGAATTTATATAGTATTATCTGACATTTAGGAGAATAATAAATTTTTCCGATTTATCACGCTAAAGAGGCGAAGTGTATATATATTAAAAATTTGATATTTACTTATTCTGAATATCAAAAATAAAGTAAAAATAAAAAAATGATTTACTATACGGAAAATTCCTATTTTTTTGATAATATTATCGATATTTGAAAAATGAATCAAAAGTCATAGATGTAATACCTTGAGGAATTTGTATAGATTTGTAGAAAATCTATGTAAAACTCAGTGAATTAGATTCTTTTACAGGTAATTTCTTGTAATTTATTATCGCAAAACATGAATATTTTTATCTATTAATGATATATAAGAAACTTGTTTTGTATTTTTCTAGGATTATCCATTTGTGGGGAAGAAAAAGAAAAAAATGAGCATTTGTATGAAAAAAGGTACCCATACTAAGAAAAATTTGGATTTAGTGACAAGCTAGTTTACGAGATTAAGTTTTTTTGAAATAATTTTGGAGCTAGTTGTATATACATGCATATATGCAGTTGGTTACTGTTTTATTCATCCGTTAAAAAATAAAAGGAATGCTTCATTTCGCCTTGTATTCTTCCAAAGAGAACTGTTTAAATCTTATTGTTTTTTTGAGGATGTCATTTGTCTTACTGAAGAGGATTGATAATGCAAATAATTACTAAAAATCTGTTTATTCATCGAATGAAAACGTTAACAATAGCTATTCAGAAGGATATTCTTCCACTTTTTAAGTGGTATACCATGAAAAAATATAAAAAACAGTGCATCCCATTTATAAAATGCACTGTTTTTTATTTAAAGTTTAAATTGATTGATCTGATTCTGTAAATCTAAGGACTTTTCGCTTAGATCTGAGGCAACTTGGTTTACTTGTTGTACTGTTATAGATTGTTCTCTAGTTGCTGAAGCTACAATTTTTGTATTATCCGCGCTAGTTGAAGCACCATGGGCGATTTCTGCAACGGACGCTGCAACCTGTTCAGCGCTAGCTGAAATTTCTTCAGAGGTAGCTGATATATCTTCTATTTGATCTGTCATCGTATTAATTGCTTTCACAATTCCTTCAAAGGCTTGTCCTGCATGTCCGATGATTTTAACGCCCTCTGTGACAGAATGAAGTCCATCAAAGACTGCTTTTTCTACATTATGTGTATCCTGTTGAATTTCTAGCGTTAAGGCAACGATTTGGTTGGCTGATTGTTTGGATTCCTCAGCTAACTTACGAACCTCATCTGCTACTACCGCAAATCCTTTACCATGCTCTCCAGCTCTAGCCGCTTCAATTGCTGCATTGAGTGCCAATAAATTTGTTTGATCTGTAATAGCTGTAATAACAGCTGTGATCTGACTAATCTCATCTGATTGCTTACTCAATTTTTGAACAAGATTATTAATCGTTTGTGTTGATTCATGGATGACATTCATTTGTTGCTGAGCTTCTTCTACCGTCTCATTTCCATTTGTTGCTAATTCTGAAGTTGTTATAGCATTCTGATGTAGTTGTTGAGTTGCCTCAGCTATTCGTTGAACACCTACAGCCGTTTCATCCATTGCGTGTGCGCTTTCGTTAGCTGCAACTGTAGCTGTCACTGCAGCCTCAGCTGTTTCGTTAATCCGTATTGTAATTTCATCAGCAGTGGCAGTAATTTCTTCAGTTGAGGCAGAAAGTTCCTCTACTGAAGCTGTTAAATGCTCTGCATTGTCCTGTATATGCGTTAATAAATTTTTCAAATTACCCTTCATGGCATTAAAAGCTGCTGAAAGCTGACCAATTTCATCTTTTGATTGATGGGTAATATCTGGATGAATTAATTCTCCATTAGCTACATGGTTTGCAGCCAGAACGACAGATTTTAAAGGGCGTGAGATTGTCCGTTGTATATAGAAAATAAGGAAAATACCTAGAGCGATACCAATAATGATTGCGATAATGGAAATAATTTGTGAATTAAACACGGCCTGTTTAGATTCTTTTGTCACAATATCTAGTTGTTCCTTTTGATAGTTTCCAATTTGATCGGATACATCTTGTATACCTTTATTAGCTTGTTGGACTTCACCATTTACCTTCTGCAAAGCACCTTCTAGATTACCAGCTTCAAATAAAGCTATTGCTTCAGTTGCTGCCTTGTTAAAAGAATCATTATGAACTTTTAATTCCTGTGCATATGTTTCCATTTCAGCTGAATTCGATTTTTCAGTGATTTCATCTACATGTGTGTCGAGCATACTTGCATATTTTGAGAAACTCTCTTTGTTAGCAGGTTTGTCTTCGATGATGATGGCACGTATGAAAAGACCTTGCATAGCCATTTCGTATTGAATATCATCTGCTAATTCTACAAGGGCAACATGTCCTTCTAATGCATTTTCAATCTTTTTTTCAATGTTTGAAAATAACAGGAACATAATGAACAAAGAAATGATTAATGTGAGAATAATTGCAAAGAAACCAAAGCTTAATTTTTTACCTACAGACATATAGATACGCCCTTTCCTGAATGCTCTATAAAAATTTTTATACTTTAATTTAGCGTTTCTCAGTAGTAGAAGTCAATATACGTTGAAGGAAACAGTGCAGATTATTCATGTGTTTTTATATTGTTATTATAATAAGGAAGATTGTCTGTAAAAATCAATCAAGATAAGGTTGTTTTCATCGTTTTATAGTACGGATTACGTGTACTCGTTATAAAAAGGAAGAAACCGATACAATTTGTATCGGTTTCTTCCTTTATGACTGTTTCTTTAACTGTAAAATGACTGCCTCATCCGGGTCAATATACAGTGTCTTTTGTTCAAAATAGATGACGAAACCAGGTTTGGCACCATTTGGTTTTTTGACCTGTCGTATTTCGGTATAATCTACAGGCACAGAAGAGGATTCTCTGGCCTTAGAAAAATAGGCGGCTAGTGTGGCAGCTTCTCGCAATGTCGTTTCATCGGGTTCACTTGAATGAATGACAACATGAGATCCAGGAATATCTTTTGTGTGTAACCAAATATCAGTCCGCTTTGCTAGTTTAAATGTCAGCATATCATTTTGTTTATTGTTTTTTCCAACAGAGATTGTTACACCTGTAGAAGAAACATAGCGTTCTGGTTCAGGTTTCGCTTGTTTTTTCTTTTTCTTCGCATGACGTAGTTTTAAGTAACCTTGCTCTGCTAGCTCTTCACGAATTTCCTCAATATCTCCAGGAGAAGCCTGCTGAACTTGCTGTGCAAGCATTTCGAAGTAAGAAATTTCATCAGTAGTTTTTTCTAGCTGCTCTTGAACCATGACCAAGGCATTTTTTGCCTTTGTATATTTTGTGTAATAACTTTGGGCATTTTCAATAGGTGTTTTACGTTCGCTTACTGGAATCGTTATTTCTTCGCCAGTTTCACTATAGTAATTTGTGACAGTAACTTCCTTAACTCCTTTTTCAAAGGCATAGATATTAGCCATTAATAGCTCACCATATAGTTGGAATTGATCGAGCTTGGAGGCACGTTCATAATCCTTTGTTAACTTTTTTGTTTTTAAAGCTAATTTGTCAATCTCATTTTGTAGCCAGCGCTCTAAATCGCCTGCTTGTTGTTTTACACGATCTCGCTCTGCACGGGCAAAGAATACACGATCAAGAAGCTCATGGACATTAGGATAGATTGTTATATCCCCATCATGCAAATGCGTTAATTCGATAGGGGAAAAGTATACTTTCTGATTGAAGAGTACGTACATAGGCTTCATTCCACCGTTCGCAAAGGAGGCCATAAAATCCTTGAAACATACTAGTGTATTTGAAGTCGTCTTCATTCGATACAATAATTCTTCCGCGTGAAGAGGTGAAAAACCAGCTAATTGTTGCACGATCTCTTTAGAGGTTTTTGCTTCAGCGAAAAATGCTGTTAGCTCTTCATCTGTCACTGTTAAAGGATTCCATTTGTTTTGTGTGGGTGGCGCAAAATACGGTTGCCCTGGTAGTACAGTACGGAAGCTATTGACTGAAGGCGGTAGATGTTTTAGGCTGTCAATAATTTTTCCCTGCTCTTGATCAATCAACAGTAGATTACTATGTCTACCCATAATTTCAGCATGTATTTCTCTTACAATTGGATCTCCAATTTCATTTTTACTTTCAATTTCTACTATTATAATGCGATCAAAATCACGCTGTTTTATAGAAGCAATAAAACCACCCTCTATATGCTTACGCAAAAGCATACAAAACATTGGCGGCTCTGCTGGATTTTCAATCACCTGTTCAGTAAGGTGTACACGTGCATAAGAAGAGTGGATGGAAAACAGTAATTTATGATTCTTTCCGTTCGCTCGCACATGTAAAATAACTTCTTGTGCATTGGGTTGATGTATTTTGGTAATCCGACCAGTGACTAGCTGTTGTAGGTCGGCAGTTATTGAATAAGTAAATAAGCCATCAAATGCCATATGAATTCCTCTTTCCAACGATATCAAGCATCTTGGTACTTTCGTATTTTTTCTTTATGTATCTGCATGCACTATTTTTAAGCTCGCAAATACTCTTTTGGTATGTTTATCATAGCATTTTTTAGGTGAATATTAAAATATAGCTTCAATTGTGGTAGAATTAGCTTTTACTTTAACCAAATTTTTTTGGAGAGTCGTCATAATCGACAAAGCTTATGTTATAATAATCCCAGTATGCAAAGAAAGGTGTGACGAACCTTGGTGCGTAGTATGACTGGTTTTGGCAGAGGTGTCACAACAACTAGAGACTTTCAATTAACCGTAGAAATGCGCTCGGTCAACCATCGTTTTTTAGAAATTAATGCAAAATTTCCGAAAGAATGGCTTGAAGCTGAAATTTTTGCAAAGAAACTAATTTCTCAAGCTTTGTCACGCGGCAAAATTGATGTGATGGTATATGTGAAGGACTTAGAGAACGTAGAGCAATCTATTGAGATTAATTGGTCATTAATTGAAGCGTATCGTAAGGCAAAAGAGCAATTAGCAAGTAAAGTACCACTTGAAGAAAAATGGACGATGCAAGAGCTTTTATCGTTAGAGCAGGCCCTTGTGCAGCAAAAGCCTCAGCTTACACCAGAGGATTTACTCAGCGCTGTTGAACAAGCAATTTCACAAGCGATTGAACAGCTCGTACAAATGCGTGAGCGTGAAGGGCAAGAATTACAAGAGGTTGTTGTACAATATAAAGAACAGTTAATGGAGCAAGTCAATCAGATTCGTTTGTGTTCTTCACTTGCTGTTGAAAAATATCGTACACGATTAATAGAGCGAATTAATGAAGTTGCAAACGGCACATTGCTAGAAGATCGTTTACTAGCGGAAGTAGCGATTTTTGCAGAACGAGTAGACATCTCCGAAGAATTAGACAGATTAGATAGTCACTTCAACCAGCTGGAGGAAACATTACTTGAAAAGATTTCGGTTGGGCGTAAATTGGACTTTTTAATGCAGGAAATACATCGCGAGATTAATACGATTGGTTCAAAAAATCAATCTACAGAAGCAGCGGTTGCTGTTGTTCAGGCGAAAACAATTTTAGAAAAGATGCGTGAGCAAGTGCAAAACATCGAATAACTTGCACGTGTCTGTTATAAATTAAGGGAGATATAGAGAATAAATGATAAAAGAACGTGGATTATTAATTGTTCTGTCTGGCCCCTCTGGTGTAGGTAAAGGGACAGTGCGAAAAGAATTATTTTCTCAGCCGAATACGAATTATGAGTATTCCATCTCGATGACAACACGAAATCCTCGCGAAGGTGAAGTAGATGGTGTAGACTATTTTTTCAAGACACGTCATGAATTTGAAGTGTTAATTGAACAAGGTGGCTTATTAGAGCACGCTGAATTTGTCGGTAACTATTATGGAACACCATTAGCTTATGTAAATGAAACACTTGATGCAGGTCGTGATGTATTTTTAGAAATCGAAGTGCAGGGTGCAGCACAAATTCGTAAAAAAGCACCAGATGCCTTATTTATTTTCTTAGCCCCTCCAAGTTTAACGGAATTAAAAGATCGTTTAGTTGGACGTGGGACAGAAACGGAGGATATCATTGCCAAACGAATCGCTACTGCAAGTGAAGAGCTTGAAATGATGAGCTTATATGATTATGTTGTGGAAAATGATGAAGTGACGAATGCCTGTGATCGTATAAATGCGATTATTAAAGCCGAGCATTGTCGTAGAGAACGTGTTGAAAAAAGATATTTGTCAATGTTGAGAGGAGAATAAAACAATGCTATACCCATCAGTAGACGCTTTAAAAAAGGAAATCGATTCAAAATATTCATTAGTGAGCCTTGCTTCTAAACGTGCTCGCCAAATGCAAGAAGAGCAAGACACAGAACGCTTACACAAGTATGTTTCCCATAAATATGTTGGGAAAGCACTTGAAGAAGTAGCGGCAGGTGTACTTACGAAAGTATCACAGGATGAGTCAACTGTGTATGAGGACGAAATCTAACATCATGTAAAGAGCTTTACTATGTTTACATGCATGCTAGTCTAGTTAGCAGTAGATTTTAATTATACAGAATGCCGAAAGCTCCCAGGGAATCCTTCTTTGGGAGCTTATCATTTGAAAGGACGACACCTAGCATGAATAAAAATATTTTACTTTGTGTTTCAGGCGGGATTGCCGTATATAAAGCTGTGGCACTCGTAAGCAAGCTATCACAAGCAGGAGCCAATGTAAAAGTCATCATGACAGCCTCTGCTAGACAGTTTGTAAATCCATTAAGTTTTCAAGTGATGTCCAAAAATGATGTTTATTTTGACACGTTTGATGAAAAAGATTCAAGTGTGATTGCTCATATAGACTTAGCAGACTGGGCTGATTTAATTTTAGTAGCGCCCGCTACAGCAAATATAATAGGAAAAATGGCCAATGGTATAGCAGATGATATGATCACAACAACCCTGCTTGCTACGACAGCACCTGTATGGATTGCACCAGCCATGAATGTACACATGTACGACCATCCAGCGGTAAAACGTAATTTGGATAGGCTATCAGCTGATGGCTACAAATTTATTGAGCCTTCCGAAGGCTTTTTAGCATGTGGCTATGTCGGGAAGGGCCGTCTAGAGGAGCCAGAAAAAATCACTGCACTTGTACAAGATTTTTTTTCTGGAAAAACTACACCACTAACAGATAAAACAGTCATAGTGACAGCGGGTGCCCTACATGTACCATTGGATGAACAGCATGTAATTAGTCCAAAGGCAACTGGAGCCATAGGCCGAGCTTTAGCACATGAAGCAAGAATGTTAGGCGCACATGTAATTGAAATAGAAAATTCTAATTTGTTTGATGCTATACAGCAACTGGAAGCTTATAAAAACCAATACCCTCAGGCAATATTAATCCATGCGGCAAATGTGCCGACTATAAAGGAAACGCCGATCATTTCGGTAGAAGGCATAAAAGCGATCACTTTCGGACAAAAAGTGCAAGGAACTCCAATGCTTAATATACTTTCTGAGAGATGGATTGATTTTAGTGAAAAAGCGCAGCTTAACGGACAGTCTTTGGCTACAATTAACCCACAACTTTTTGCTCAGACATTATGGTCATATATTATAAAGGGTGAGGAACAATGAGCTTCTTGATAGCAGAGGTCATTGTAGATGTCTCTACTTACCATGTAGACCGTCCATTTGATTATCAAGTACCTGTAGAATGGATTAGTGTTATCGAGTTAGGAAGTCGTGTTAAAGTGCCATTTGGTCCAAGGAATGTCCTGGGTTTTGTTGTTGGATTGAAGAAAGAAACAGATGTACCGTTAAATAAACTAAAGGCAATCAATCAAATTTTAGATATGGAGCCAGTCCTGACAGAAGAGATGTTGCGAATGGCGAAGTGGTTGAAGAACGATACGATTTGCTATGAAATAGATGCCTTGCAAGTGATGTTACCATCTGCACTTCGAGCCAAGTATGAAAAAATGATTAAGCTACAACAAGGTCAACAATTACCACTAGAGGTACAGGCTATATTCGGGAAGCGTCAACGAGCAAATTTTAAAGAATTTGAACGAGCAGGTTTACTACCCCTTTTGAAGCAATTGGTCGCAGAAAACATTGTTTCAATCGAAAATGTTGTGAAGCAACAGGGAAATGTGAAAGAAATTCGAATGGTTCAAATAACAGCAGACCAACAACTTATTGAACGTGCTTTAGAGCAATCATCCAGAGCAGCTAAACAACGGCTATTACTGCAATGGATGTGCCAACACTTAGGAGAGGTTTTTACTCCCCAACAAATTTGTGACGAAGCAAGGGTCTCTATTTCAGTTTTAGAGGCAGTAATTGATAAAGGAGCTGCTCAATTTATTCAAGAGGAAGTATTTCGTGATCCATTTACGAAGGAAGTTTCACGTACACATGCCTTACAATTAACGAGTGAGCAGCAGGTTGCTCTCCAAGCTATTACTACAGCTATGGACCAGCAAATAGCGCAAACCTTTTTATTACATGGTGTAACAGGAAGTGGTAAAACAGAGGTTTATTTGCAGGCTATTCAAAAGGTATTAGAAGAAGGAAAAGAAGCCATTATGTTGGTACCTGAAATCTCTTTAACTCCACAAATGACCGAACGATTCCGCAGTCGCTTTGGTGAGATGGTTGCTGTGATGCATAGTGGATTATCTGTAGGGGAGAAATATGATGAATGGCGTAAAATCCAACAAGGCAAAGTGAAGGTCGTAGTTGGAGCTCGTTCAGCTATTTTTGCTCCTTTTACGAATATAGGGCTTATTATATTGGATGAGGAACATGAATCAACTTATAAGCAAGAAGATTCACCACGTTATCATGCAAGAGATGTAGCCATCTGGCGTAGCGAATTTTATAACTGTCCTATTATTTTAGGGAGTGCAACACCAGCATTAGAATCATTTGCAAGAGCTAAAAAGGGAGTATATAAGCTACTCTCCTTAAAACACCGTGCTTTACATCAGGCTTTGCCGACTGTTTTTATTGCAGATATGCGTGAAGAGCTGAGACAAGGTAATCGTTCGATGTTTTCCCAATCACTGATAGAAGCAATCCGTTTAAGGCTTGAGAAAAAAGAACAAATGGTGCTGTTTTTAAACCGTCGTGGCTATTCATCATTTGTACTCTGCCGAGATTGTGGAACAGTTGTCCAATGTCCAAATTGCGATATTTCATTAACCTATCATCGAACAACTGAAAAATTGAAATGTCATTATTGTGGTTACGAGGAACATGTTCCACAAATATGTCCGCAATGTCAAAGTGATCATATTCGTTATTTTGGTACAGGTACACAAAAGGTGGAAGAGGAGCTGTATAAGTTGTTTCCTGAGGCAAGAGTATTACGTATGGATGTAGATACTACGAAGCATAAAGGGGCACATGAAGAAATATTAGAGACATTTGGGGCAGGGCATGCAGATATTTTGCTGGGTACTCAAATGATCGCAAAGGGTCTGGATTTTCCAAATATTACGCTAGTCGGTGTACTTAGTGCTGATACATCCTTACATTTACCTGATTACCGCGCAGCAGAGCGAACATTTCAGCTATTAACACAGGTAAGTGGCCGAGCTGGGAGACATGACAAGCTAGGGGAAGTCATCATTCAAACGTATACACCTGAGCATTACGCAATTGATTTAGCTAAAACACAAGAGTATGAACCATTTTATGAACGTGAGATGTTTTTACGTCGCAGATCAAACTATCCACCTTATTATTTTGTAGCTCTTATTCAATTATCCCATGAAGATGTCATGATGGCTGCTGAATATGCTGGTCGAGTGGCTGATTGGTTACGAGGGAACTTATCGAATCAAGTAGCAATAATAGGACCAACAACTGCGAGTATTGCTCGTCTCCAAAATAGATATCGTTATCAATGTTTGATAAAATATAAAATTGAACCAAATCTAATTCCCGTGTTACAACGTTTACTTGCTATGTATAGAGCAGAGTGGATTAAACAAGGAATATTAATGACGGTAGATTTAGATCCGTCTACTATATAGTTAGCGTGTAATAATAGCACGATTTTTAATAAAAGTATCAATTAGCTAGTGCACTAGCTTTAAAGCAGAAATGAGGAAATAATAATGGCTATAAAAAAAGTAATTGAAAATCCTGCAAAAGTACTATCCACACCGTGTGCTGAAGTGACAGAAATTAATGATGAAATTATTACATTACTTGATGATTTATATGACACTATGGTGGAATATGATGGCGTTGGAATTGCGGCACCACAAATAGACGTAGGGTTACGGGTAGCAATTGTTGAACTAGGTGAAGAACGTGATATTTTAGAAATGATTAATCCAACTGTCGTTGAAACGGACGGAGCAGAAGTAGATATTGAAGGATGCTTGAGCTTTCCAGGGTTATATGGAGAAGTGGAACGTCCTAGTTATGTCAAAATTGAAGCATGTGATCGTGAAGGACGTGTTTATGAATTAGAGGCAGGTGGCTTTGATGCCCGTGCGATTTTACATGAAATTGATCATTTAGATGGTGTGCTTTTCGATTCAAAAATCAAGCGTATTGTCACAGCAGAAGAACTAGAAGAAATGTACGCTGAAGAGGAGGAATAAAATGACATCTATCGTTTTTATGGGGACACCTGACTTCTCCGCACCTATTTTGCGTATGCTACATGATGAAGGATATACTATTAAAGCAGTTGTAACACAACCAGATCGTCCAGTTGGGCGTAAGCGAGTATTAACACCGCCGCCAGTAAAGGCAACGGCTTTGGAACTTGGCTTGCCAATTATTCAACCTGAAAAATTGCGTGGCTCCGAGGAGTTACAGCAGATTCTTGCTTTACAGCCTGATCTAGTAATAACAGCAGCATTTGGACAGATACTACCAAAAGAATTATTAGATGCACCGGCTCTAGGTTGCATTAATGTCCATGCCTCCCTATTACCAAAATATCGTGGAGGGGCTCCGATTCACCAAGCCGTCATGGATGGTGAAAAAGAAACAGGAGTAACAATCATGTATATGGCAGAAAAGCTTGATGCGGGAGATATTATCTCTCAAAAAGCGATCCCTATTGAAGAAGATGATCATACTGGTGGACTTTTTGATAAGCTAAGTATGGTTGGCTGTGAATTACTTAAGGAAACACTTCCTTCTATTATAAATGGTACAAATAACCGTACAGTTCAAGATGAAGCACAAGTTACCTTTGCAAGTAATATTTCAAGGGAACAAGAACGGATTGATTGGACCAACGATGCTATTACTTTATACAATCAAGTGCGCGGTCTTCATCCATGGCCTGTTGCTTATACTACTTTTGAGGATGGTAATTTTAAAATTTGGTGGGCAACGATTGGCAAAAGTAAGCATGAGGCTAATCCAGGTACAGTGGTTGCCATTGATAAAGATCACTTTGAGGTAGCAGCTGGCAACGGGACAACTTTAGCATTATATGATGTGCAACCAGCTGGTAAAAAGCGCATGACCGCAGAGGAATATTTACGTGGGACAGGTTCTAAATTACAGATTGGGGACCAATTTAAATGAGTAAAAAAAGTGTAGTGATTTGGGATGGCAATGTACGAGATGCCGCATTGTCAATTCTATTAGCAGTTGATAAAAATCAGGCTTATAGCAACTTATTGCTAAATGAAACAATTAAACGACATAAAATTGAAGCAAAAGATCGTGCTTTATTGACTGAAATAACGTATGGAACTTTACAGCATAAAATGACACTTGATTATTACTTAGAGCCATTTATTCGTGGTTCAATTGATCATTGGGTTCGCTGGTTATTAAGAATTTCGTTGTATCAAATCCATTATTTAACACGTATCCCTCCACACGCTGCAGTAAACGAAGCAGTAGAAATTGCCAAGCGTCGAGGGCATCGTGGAATCGCTTCTATGGTCAATGGCATATTAAGATCCGTGTTACGGAGTGGAGTCCCTTCAACAGATGACATAGCAGATCCAATTGAGCGTCTTTCAATAGAAACAAGTCATCCAATGTGGTTAGTTCAAAGATTTGTTGATAACTACGGTCTTGAAGTAGCGACTGAAATGTTGCATGAAAATAATAGACCGCCTGTGCAGACTGTGCGTGTTAATATGACAAAAGCAACTGTTCAGCAAGCAATTGCCAAGTTAGAGGCAGAAGGATTAACGGCTAATCAAAGCGACGTTATACCAGAGTGCTTATACATTACAAACGGTCAACCAGCTCGTACAAAAGCCTTCAAAGAAGGTATGATTACTATTCAGGATGAAAGTTCAATGATACCTGCTAATGTGCTAAATCCAACTCCAGGTATGCGTGTCTTGGATATGTGTGCGGCACCTGGTGGAAAAACAACACATATTGCCGAAATAATGAAAAATGAAGGGTCTATTTTAGCAACAGACCTTCATCCACATAAATTAGATTTAATCGACCATAATACAGAGCGTCTAGGGCTTGATATTGTTGAAACAGCCCCAATAGACGGACGGAAAGCACCAGAATTTTTACAAGCAGCGTCTTTTGATGCTATCTTAGTCGATGCACCATGTAGTGGACTAGGAGTTATGCGACGTAAACCAGATATTAAATATACAAAGCGAGAAGAAGATTTAGAAAGTCTTCAAAAAATCCAATTAGCTTTACTGGATGCAGCAACGAAAGTTTTGAAAACAGATGGTAAGCTTGTATACAGTACGTGTACAGTAGACATACAAGAAAACGAAGGCACTGTGAAAGCCTTTTTAACAGCACATCCAGAAATGGAAGCTATACAACTAGAATCTTTACCAACAAAATTAGCGGAAAAGCAAGCTAATGGCATGCTTCAAGTCTTTCCACAAGACTTTGGCAGTGACGGTTTCTTNNGCCGCCTTTCGTAAAAAAGGAGAATCCAACTAATGGTGGATCAAGAGAAATTTAATGAACGTATTAACGATTTAGTCGAAGAAGCAGAAGAAAAGCCCGTTCGACGTGTAAAAAAAGAAAAGCCAAATTTAAAAGAATCCATTTATTCGTTACAACCTCATCAATTAGAAGAATGGCTAAAGGAAAATGGCGAAAAGCCTTTCCGTGCTGCTCAAATTTTTGACTGGCTGTATAATAAACGTGTAAAGACATTTGAAGAAATGTCAAACCTTTCAAAGGGATTACGCGAAAAACTAACTGCAAATTTTGCATTATCCACACTATCAACCATTATTAAACAAGAATCTAAAGATGGTACCATTAAATTTTTATTCCAATTACAAGATGGCTATTCAATAGAAACTGTTTTAATGCGCCATGAATATGGAAATTCTGTCTGTGTAACAACACAAGTAGGCTGCCGAATTGGCTGTACGTTTTGTGCATCCACTTTAGGTGGTTTGAAGCGACATTTATTAGCAGGGGAAATTGTGGAGCAAGTTGTCAAAGTGCAGCAAACATTAGATGAATTGGGCGAGCGAGTATCTCATATTGTCATTATGGGTATTGGTGAACCTTTCGATAACTATGATGCAATGATGAACTTCTTAAAAGTGATCAATCATGAAAAAGGTTTAAATATCGGAGCACGTCATATCACAGTTTCAACATCGGGTATTGTACCTAAAATTTACCAGTTTGCAGATGAACAATTACAAATTAACTTTGCCGTTTCTCTGCATGCGCCAAACCAAGAAGCACGTCAAAAGCTAATGCCAATTGCCCGTGCTTATAAATTGGAAGAATTAATGGAAGCTGTGCGATACTATACAAAAAAAACAGGTCGACGAGTGAGTTTCGAGTATGGGCTGATGTCTGGTGAAAATGATTCAGTAGAAATAGCAGAGGAACTATCTGCTTTAATTAAAGGAATTAAATGTCATGTCAACTTAATTCCTGTAAACTATGTACCAGAACGTGATTATGTTCGTACATCTCGTAGTCAAATTTTTGCTTTTGAAAAAACATTAAAGAAAAATGGTATTAACGTAACGATCCGCCGAGAGCAAGGTTCAGATATCGCTGCTGCGTGTGGTCAATTACGTGCACAAGAGAGATCTGAAGAAACGAGGTGACCAGTATTGGAATACACAGTCGAAAGTGATATTGGTTTAAAACGATCCATTAATGAGGACCGTGCTGCATTCTTTAAACGTCCAGATGGGCTTGCACTAGCACTTGTAGCGGATGGCATGGGTGGTCATAATGCTGGTGATGTAGCAAGTGATATGGCAATTAAACAAATGGAATCCTTTTTTTTACAGGCAGACACACATCATTTTGTATCCACAACATCAAAAAAAGAATGGTTATTACAAACAGTTAAGCAATTGAATAAAACAATATATGACTATTCTTTATCACATGAAGACTGTAAAGGAATGGGCACGACATTTATTGCAGTGTTAATCGAAGAACAACATTGCTTCATTGCACATGTGGGAGACAGTCGTGTGTATTATTTCTTTGAAGATGGTGCACAACAAATAACAAGAGATCATTCATATGTGAACGTCTTGGTCGAAAATGGTGAGATAAGCGAAGAAGAGGCTTTGACACATCCAAAGAAAAATTTCATCTTAAAAGCGGTTGGGACAGAGGACACAATCGAACCAGACTTTTATGAAGTAGATTTAGCATCAGAATCGTATTTACTCATTTGTTCAGATGGATTAAGCAATAAACTATCTGTTTATGAAATGGCATCGATAATTACGTATCCAGACTCCATTAAGGAAAAGGGGCGTAAACTTGTAGAATTAGCAAATGCCAGCGGGGGAGAAGACAATATCTCCCTCGTGCTATTAACGAAAAAGGATGAGGAGGTGTAAGAATGCTGGTAGGTAAAAGAATTAGTGACCGTTATAAAATTTTAGAACTCATTGGTGGCGGAGGTATGTCCAATGTTTATTTAGCACACGATATGATCTTAAATCGTGATGTAGCCATTAAAATATTACGCTATGATTTTTCCAATGAGGATGAGTTACATCGACGTTTTCAACGTGAGGCACTGTCTGCTACAAGTCTTACACATCCAAATATTGTTAGTGTTTATGATGTAGGTGACGATGGAGATCTACACTATATTGTGATGGAATATGTTCAAGGAAAAACATTAAAGCAGTACATACAAGAATTTGCACCAATTTCTCCTGCTAGAAGTGTGCATATTATGAAGCAATTAACGTCTGCCATTGCTAATGCCCATGAAAACCATATTATCCACCGTGATATTAAACCGCAAAATATATTAATGGATGCGGAAGGTAATGTGAAAATTACGGATTTTGGTATTGCCATGACGTTAAGTGCTACATCATTTACTCAAACAAATTCTGTGCTTGGTACAGTCCATTATTTATCACCAGAGCAAGCTCGCGGCGGTACAGCTACAAACAAATCAGATATTTACGCACTCGGTATTGTGTTATATGAATTATTAACAGGTGAACTTCCATTTTCTGGTGAATCTGCTGTTTCAATAGCACTTAAGCATTTACAAGCCGAAACGCCTTCTGTCCGTGCTTTTGATGCAACGATTCCCCAAAGCTTGGAAAATGTAGTATTAAAGGCTACTGCCAAAGATTCATCCCATCGTTATACTACAGTGGAAGAAATGTATGAAGATTTGGAAACCGTACTAACA
The DNA here is from genome assembly GCF_002429725.1 of Lysinibacillus sp. UBA5994. Taxonomy (NCBI): domain Bacteria; kingdom Bacillati; phylum Bacillota; class Bacilli; order Caryophanales; family Bacillaceae; genus Lysinibacillus; species Lysinibacillus sp. UBA5994. The sequence goes on from NZ_DJAU01000054.1 coordinate 68,016, forward strand.
CCATCTAGAATCAACGATCCCAAATTTGTCATACCTGTGGATAATGATGTAACGAAAGCTATTCCCATCATTAAAGAGCAGATGCATAAAAAAGACGAAGATCTAACTAAAACAAGAGTTATTGAACCGATTATGGAAGCTAAAGCACCTTCTCAACCACAACCTAAAAAGCCTGTAGAAAAGCCAGTTCCTGTAAAGGGAAAGAAGAAAAATTGGCCCAAATATGTTGCAGGACTATTCATTGCAGCGGTTGTCATTTTCTTATTCTTTATTTTTGCAAAAGATTTATTTAGCCCGAAAAAAGTGGCTATACCAGATGTAGCAAATTTAACAATAGAGGAAGCGACAAAAAAATTAGAAGCAGATGGATTTGTTGTTGGTGAAGAGCATCAGGAGCGAAATCATGAGGAAATAGAGAAGGGGAAAGTTATAGAAACGGACCCATCAAAAAATTCATTACGTGAAAAAGGTTCAGAGGTAGAATTAATCGTTAGTTTAGGTGTAGAGATGACGACTGTTGATAATTATGTTGGACAAAATTATAGTCAAGTTGAAGCTTTAATAAAAGGAAAGTATAAAGACGTAATAAAAGAGGATGTCCCTTCTAATGAGCCAGAAGGAAGAATTATTGAACAAAGCATACCACCAAATTCTGAGGTAGTAGCGAAAGAAGAAACAATCACGTTTAAAGTTAGCCAAGGAGTTAGAATGGTAAGGGTTGAAAATGTTGTAAATTATACGAAAGCTGATATGGATGACTATGTGAAAAGAGCAGGTCTCAATTGGCGTATATCTCGTGAAGAACATCATGAAACCATCCCAGCTGGCAGTGTAATTTCGCAATTGACAAAAGCGGGTACTATGGTAGAAGAAGGTTCTATGATATCGGTTGTAATAAGTAAAGGGCCAGCAAAACAGCCCGATAAACTACGTGTCATACCTGTAGTCATTGAGTATAAACCTACAGAAGAGGGAATAGCTCAAAATATTCGAATTGAAATTCAAGATAAAAATCATACATTGTCTGAACCTGTTGAAGTATTTGAAATTTTAAGTGATACGCCATACAACATTCAGCTTACAATTGAAGATGGCAAAGATGCGAGTTATAGAATAATTCGTGACTCAGAAATAATTTTAGAAGGCAAAGTTAATTATAATGATGTCGATTAAGGAGGAATTGGATGGCGCAAGGCCAAATAAGAAAAGCATTAAGTGGTTATTATTATGTATTTGATGGACATCAACTGATTCAATGCCGAGGACGTGGGGTATTTCGTAATCGTGGCGAATCCCCACTCGTAGGCGATATTGTAGAGTATACAATGGAAACTGAAGGCTCTGATGGGACAATACAAAAGATTTTTGAGCGCCAAAATGAATTAGTACGTCCGCCAATTGCGAATATTGATCAAGGTATTTTGGTGTTTTCTGTAAAGGAACCGAATTTCAATACCATTTTACTGGATCGTTTTTTAGTTGTGTTAGAATCCTTCCATGTACATCCTATTATTTGTTTAACAAAAATGGATTTGCTAGAAAATGATGAACGTGATGAATTACAAAATTATATAGCAGATTATGAAAGCATGGGCTATACAGTTTTGCAAACATATAAAGATGAAGAAGAATTAGTAGAACGGTTACGTCCTATTTTAAAGGGAAAAACCACCGTTTTAGCTGGCCAATCGGGCGTTGGGAAATCAACTTTGCTTAATACGCTCATTCCAGAGTTGAACTTAAAAACGGGTATTATATCCCAAAGCTTAGGACGGGGTAAACATACTACTCGACATGTTGAACTGATAGAGGTCTGTGATGGTTTATTAGCAGATACGCCTGGATTTAGTTCCTTTGATTTTGACGAAATTGAGAAAGAAGAATTAGGTGTATGTTTTCCTGAAATGGCTAGAGTAGCGGATGATTGTAAATTTAGAGGTTGCTTACACTTGAAAGAGCCAAAATGTGCAGTAAAGGCAGCAGTAGAAGCAGGGGAAATTCGAGACTACCGCTACAAGCATTATGAACAATTTATGCAAGAAATTATGGATCGAAAGCCGAGGTATTAATGATGATACAAATAGCACCATCAATTTTAGCAGCAAATTTTGCAAAGTTAGGTGAAGAAGTAAAGGAAGTAGAGCAAGCAGGTGCACAACTTATTCATATTGATGTAATGGATGGTCACTTTGTACCGAATATTTCATTTGGTTCTATTGTATTGGATGCTATCCGTCCATTAACGAAGTTACCATTAGATGTGCATTTAATGATAGAAAATCCAGATCAGTATATTGAACAGTTCGCAAAAGCTGGAGCAGATTATATTACAGTACATGTAGAAGCATGTCGTCATTTACATCGAACAATTCAATTAATCCGTTCTTTTGGTGTAAAAGCGGGTGTCGTATTAAATCCACATACACCGATAGAATCAATTCAACACATTTTAGAAGATATTGATATGGTATTATTAATGACTGTTAATCCTGGATTCGGTGGACAAAAATTTATTCATTCTGTTGTACCTAAAATTGAAGCATTATCAACAATAATTAAGGAGCGAGGCTTAGATATTGCCATTGAAATTGATGGTGGTATTACTGCTGAAACAATTGTGCCATGTGCACAGGCTGGAGCGACAATTTTTGTAGCTGGGTCAGCTATCTATAGTAAAGAAGATCGAACAGCTGCTCTTCAAGAGATTTTACTAGCTGGTGAGGCAGCGATTAAAGGATGACGACAGTCGTTGTTTGTGCAGGTGGTCCAAAAAATGAGCTTTGTTCATTTTCATCGTTTCAGCAACAACAGGATGTTGTGTTTATCGGGGCTGATCGTGGCGCTTTATATTTAATTGAGCAAGGAATTACGCCCCATGCTATTGTTGGTGATTTTGATTCTTTAACGGATGAAGAATATCGACAAGTAATGGCACAAACCAATGATCAACAACGTTTTCAAGAAGAGAAAAATGAAACAGACACGGATTTAGCTTTGCTTAAAGCCTATACGTTTGCACCACAAGAAATTATTTTGACAGGTGTGACGGGTGGGCGTTTAGATCATTACGAGGCAGCTGTTCGTTCTATTTATCGGTTACAAAAAGAGCATCCTCAAATTGAGTTAAAGATAATCAATCATACTAATATGTTGCAATTTTTACTACCAGGTACACATACAATTTATGCAGATGATCGATACCGATACTTGTCTTTTTTTGCTCACGAGGAGCCTATTCAAGGTGTAACATTACGACAAGTAAAATATGAAACAACGAATGAGGAAATTTCCTTAGGAACATCTCGATTTACAAGTAATGAAATAATAGGAACTTCAGGGTCTATATCTTTCTCGCAAGGCATATGTTTAATGATAAGAAGCATAGATTAGCGTAAGGGGGAGAGAGTCCTGAAAGTATATACGTTCCAATTGCCGAAATTCGTGAGTAGTATCACGCGTACGTGTATTAACCTATTTAAAAAAGATAAGAAAGTAAAAAAATCCGACTAGTGTTAGTCGGATTTTTTACTTTCTTCTAGAATACTAATCAAGAAAAAAATCGATTGCGCTCAATGCGAAATCGATTTTTTAGAAGCAGCGATTAAACGCGCTCGATTTTACCTGATTTTAATGCACGAGCAGAAACCCATACACGTTTTGGTTTACCGTCAACTAAGATACGAACTTTTTGAAGGTTAGCACCCCAAGTACGTTTGTTAGCGTTCATAGCGTGGGAACGGTTGTTACCAGTACGAGCTTTACGTCCAGTGATTACACATTGTTTTGGCATGTTGTATTCCCTCCTTACTGTTGATGCTGAAAGATTATTATATTTCAGTTCGGTATTTCACATACCATAATAATTTAACATACGATGGCGTTCAGTGCAACAGTTTTCACATAACCTTTCAAGAAAAAAACCTTTACAGACATAAAACATTTATGAAAAGTAGAGAAGTTTAATGGGGAATAGTTCTCCTATCCTTTTCCTCGATAACCAAGTTTCAGCGATACACGTCTACCAGTATCAACTAATCGCTCAATCAATGTATTAATATGATCTTGAGAGACATTAAAGTTTACAAAACCAATACTGACTGCTCCTATCACTTCACCAAAACCATCTAAAACAGAGACAGCAATAGAGGAAGTACCTGCAGTTCGTTCTCCATGACTTATTGCATAGCCTTGTTGTCGAATTTGGTGAAGCTGCTCCTCTAATTCGGCCATTTCATCTTTAGTTACTAGTTGCTCTAGAATTTCTTTGGATTGTAGCGCTGACATTGAGGCGAGTATGGCCTTATTGGCCGCTCCGATATGCATAGGTATGCGAATACCCAACTGATCATAAATACGAATCGGATTAGCTGCACTGTCTATCCGTTCTATAATAATCGTATCTAATCCAGCTGGTTTACTTAAATAAACGCTTTCTTCAACCTCCCTGGCTAATCGTTCTAACTCAGGTCTGATTTTGCTAATATAATCCATCGTATCATATACCTGTAAGCCAAGTTCCATCCATATGGTTCCAAGCCGATAATATTTAGTCTGTTCATCTTGCTCAATCATCCCTTGTTTAATCATGGCTTTTAAAATTCTATGTAAAGTACTTAGCGGTAAATCGCATTTTGTAGAAAGCTCTGAAATGGACAAGCTACTGTCGTTTGCATCAGCAGCTAAAACCTTGGCAATTGTCATCGCCCGCTCTAATAATTGCATTTGTCCCACCTCCCTTCATCCTATTTTATTTTTATTCTCCATCTACGTCTAGTTCCAATATTCCCGTACAAATCAGAAGTCTAAACAAATGCTTATTTTAATACACGAAAGCTACAAAAGGATCCTTTAAGGCTTCTTTAATAAACGACAGCATTTTTTCCAAGCGTGAACGCAATCTAGATTAAAAGAAAAATAAAAGTTTTCTAAATATATTGACAGTATAGCATAAAACGAATATATTCTTCATATAAACTTTCCTCTTAACGGAAACGTTTTCCACTACGCGGAAATGAGGTGAAAGGAATGCATTATTGTTCATCAATGTATGCGCCTTTGAAACATGTTATTGTAAAAGATCCAAAAGATGCTTTCCGAAGCCAGACACATCTTAGTGAGGAATGGAAAACATTTAACTACTTATCTGAGCCTGATTATGAAGAAGCTCTAAGCGAATACGCTGAATTTATTGGGATTCTTGGAAAGTATGTTGAGACTATTGAATATCTGCCTATAGCAGATGAAGTAGGATTAGATTCTCTTTATGCACATGATCCAGTTAAATTCACTCCAAATGGTGCCATAATACTGAAATCAGGCAAAAAATTAAGACAACCAGAAGCAGCAGTATACAAGGACTTTTTACGGCAAAAAGGTATACCAATAATTGGTGAACTTACTGGAGAGGCAGTTTCAGACGGTGGAGATATTGTTTGGCTAGATGATCGAACGCTCGTTGTGGGTAGAGGTTATCGAACAAACGATGAAGCCATTCGTCAGTTAAAGGAAATGACAGCCGATATGGTAGATGAATTTATAGTTGTACAACTACCACATGATCTTGGTGAAGCTGAATGTTTACATTTAATGTCTTTCATAAGTATGGTAGACCGAGATTTAGCTGTTGTGCATTCGCGTTTAATGCCAGTATTTTTCAGACAACTGCTAATTGAGCGTGGCATCCAGCTAGTAGAAGTACCTAAAGATGAATACGATTCGTTAGGCTGTAATGTTTTAGCGCTTGCACCAAGGGTATGTGTGATTCCTCAAGGCAACAAAGAAACAAAGCAACAGCTACTTGATGCTGGAGCAACTGTGTACGAATATAAAGGCGATGAAATTACTGTTAAAGGAACAGGTGGGCCGACTTGCCTAACTTGCCCAGTAGTAAGAGGATAAAGGAGAAGATGAATATGTTTAAAAATGTTATTGTTAAAAATCCAGGTAATAGTTTTGTAAACGGTTTAACAACTAGTGATTTAGGAAAGCCGATTTTAGAAAAATTATTTGAACAACATGAACATTATGTAGAGGCTTTAAAAAAATGCGGTGTAGAAGTTACACAATTACCAGCAAATGAAGCATTTCCTGATTCAACATTTGTAGAGGATACAGCTGTATTAACGCCTGAATTTGCTATTATATCGAATCCTGGAGCAGCAGCTCGTAACCGCGAAATTGAAGAAATCGAACCAGCTGTAAAGCAATTCTATGAAAAAATTTACTATATTAAAGGTTCTGGAACACTTGATGGTGGAGATGTACTACAAGCAGAGAAAAAGTTTTACGTAGGGATCTCAGAACGCACAAATGAAGAAGGCGCTCAGCAATTTAAAGAGATTGTTGAACAAGAAGGTTATGAAGCAACTATTATTCCATTAAAAGAATTCTTCCATTTAAAAACTGGAATTGCCTATGTTGGGGAAAATCGTATGGTGCTAGCTGGTGAATTTGTCGATCATCCTGCATTTGAATCTTACGAAAAAATCGTGATTCCTAAAGAGGATGAATATTCAGCTAACTGTATTCAAGTAAATGATTATATTATTATTCCAGCTGGCTATCCAGAAACAAATCGTAAATTACTGGACCTTGGCTATCAAACAATTGAACTTGATATGTCTGAATTTAGAAAACACGATGGTGGTTTAAGCTGTTTATCATTACGTTTTTAAGTAAATCTAACAATACCCAATCAATTTAAAAGAGAAAATTGATTGGGTACTTTCATTCTTAAAATATCAGAATATTTAATATTTTTACATTATATGGGAAGTAGGGATGGATGTTGAATAAAGGGGATCAGCTTCACAATAATCAATTAAAGCGTTCGATGAAAAGTCGTCACTTGTTAATGCTTTCACTTGGGGGTGTTATTGGAACAGGCTTATTTTTAAATGTAGGCTATACCATTAACCAGGCAGGACCCGGCGGTGCACTGATTGGTTACTTATTTGGTGGCTTAATTTTGTTTATGGTCATGAATTGTCTTGGGGAATTGGCTGTTTACATGCCTGTTACAGGTTCTTTCCAAACTTATGCAACACGTTTCATTAGTCCTTCAGCCGGTTTTTCATTAGGTTGGATGTATTTTGTCGGATCTGCTGCCACAGCAGGTGTTGAATTTACGGCTGCAGGTATTTTAATGCAGCATTGGTTTCCAAGTGTACCAATTTGGATATGGTGTGCTGTGTTTATGGTTCTTTTATTTGTCTTAAATGCTTTAACAACGAAGGGCTTTGCTGAAGCAGAGTTCTGGTTTGCTAGTATAAAAGTTGTTGCAGTGATTGCATTTATCATTATTGGTGGAGCAGCAATCTTTGGTTTAATTCCATTAGCAGATCGTCCTACTCCACATCTCACAAATTTAGCACCTTCTGGTTTATTCCCAGCAGGTATTACGATTATTTTTGTCACAATGATGAATGTAATTTTTTCTTATCAGGGATCAGAGCTGGTGGGTATTGCAGCAGGGGAGACCGAGAACCCTGAAAAAAATATTCCTAGAGCGATTCGTACAATTCTATTTAGAATCATCGTTTTCTATATTGCTTCCATTATTGTATTATCGGCAATATTCCCAGCATCAGAGCTTGGGCTTATGGAAAGTCCATTTGTCACGTTAATGAATTTAGCTGGTGTACCATATGCAGCTGGTATCATGAACTTTGTTATTTTGACAGCTATTTTATCAGTCGGTAATTCATGTTTATATGCATCAACACGTTTATTATTTTCCATGTCACAAGAGGGGATGGCGCCCAAGTTATTTGGTCGATTAACGAAAAATAAAGTACCTTTAAATGCGCTTATTTTTACGATGGTATTCTCACTCTTATCTTTATTAACTAGTGTAATGGAAGCTGATGCTGTATTTGTATTACTAATGTCGGTAGCAGGTATATCTGTCACAATTTCATGGATGGGGATATGTGCTTCTCAGTTAATGTTCCGTTATCGCTATGTGAAGTCGGGAGGAAATGTGGCTGATCTAAAATTTAAAACACCACTATTCCCGTTGATTCCAGTATTTTGTATAATCTTTTGTATTTTAATTTTAGTATTTTTAGCGTTTGATCCAACGCAAAGGATTGGTTTACTATACGGGATTGGCTTCTTTATTGCCTGTATGATTTTTTATCAATTGAAATTAAAGAAAGCGGCGACTGCTGCTACAGATAGCAAAAGTGAAGAAACACTAGAAGTTCGTTAATCGTACCTCTAACGAATGGGAGTAAAAGGAGAAAAAATCATGAATACTTTTATGTGGGATACACCCGAAAAACTACGTGCCCTATTATGTGAACTTGTGAGCTGGGAAAGCCGAACATTAACGGAGGGTGAAAATAAATTTGCCTTTCGACTAAAAGATAAATTGTTAACGCTTCCATATTTTGAGAAGCACCCAGACTTGATTGAA
>NZ_DJAU01000036.1:0-6350 GCF_002429725.1 Lysinibacillus sp. UBA5994
GATATTCTTAGTACTACTATTTCTTCGCTTTATTAAGCCGTTTATTAGTATATAAAATTTCTATACATATTGCAACACTTAAGGTTGTCATATCAACATTTTCGCACATTTCAAATAACTCAAAAAAGAAAAAAGTAGTTTCTATATAATTATAGAAACTACCTCCTTATTATAGAAAGAACACACAGGCAATCCAACCAAATAGGATTAGTGGTATGTTAATGAAAATAAACGTAGGAACACAGGTATCCCAAATATGATGATGCTGGCCATCAACATTAAGGCCTGCTGTTGGCCCTAATGTAGAATCGGATGCTGGAGAACCTGCGTCTCCTAGAGCACCAGCTGTACCGATTAAGCATAATATCGCTAAAGGACTCATATCTAAACCTTGTGCTAGCGGAACAAATAGTGTCGCGATTATAGGCACTGTAGCGAAGGACGAACCAATCCCCATCGTCACAACTAATCCTATGATTAACATGATGAAGACAGCAAGACTTCTATTTCCTTCTAATACAGTAAGTGTATTTGTAATTAAGCTGTCCACATCACCTGTTGCATTGATTACCGCCGCAAAACCATTTGCCGCAATCATAACAAAGCCAATAAAGGCCATCATCTTCATTCCTTCAGAAAGAATCTCATCTGCTTCTCTCCATTTAAGAGCACCTGTAAAATACATAATCATAATACCTGCAAACGAGCCTACAATCATTGAGTCTGTTAACACTTGAGCGCATAGTGATATTACTAGTGCCAGAGCTGTAGAAAACATAATGAATTTGCTGACGTTTACATTTAAAGATTCCGTCTCCACTTCACTATGCTTATAATGTCTTGGTTTGCGGTATACAGCGAAGGCAATTATCAATCCGATTAGCATTCCTAATACGGGAATACCCATTGCTGCAGGGACATCACGTGAAGAAACAGCCATTCCTGCCTCTGACACTTGTGTAGCAACGATATCTTGAAAGATTGCTCCAAAACCAGCAGGTACAAAACTATAAGTACCAATTAAGCCTACTGCAATCAACGTTGCAATTATACGTCGATCGACTTCTAGCATATTTAAAATCTTTAAAATAGGAGGTATTAATAATGGAATGAAGGCAATATGAATAGGAATAACATTTTGAGATAAAATAGACATCACAAAAATAAGGAAGAAAATTAATACCTTCACAAGTCCTTTTCTATTACTTTCACCCTTTAATATTTTTAACATCCCGGCTATCATTAATTCGGGTATTCCTGTTTTGGCAATGGCGATTGCAAAACCACCAAGTAAGCCATAACTTAATGCAATGGTTGCTCCTGCTCCTAATCCCTCTGTAAATGATTGGACTGTTGACTCAATGCCCATCCCACTAGTTAGACCACCTACAAATGCTCCTAGAACTAACGAGAGAACTACATTGATGCGAAGCAAGCTTAATATTAACATAACGGCAACAGCCGCAATTACTGCATTCATTGTTACACTCTACTTTCATACACTAAATTACTAACATGTTAAACTTTATTATTCTGATAATTGAAAGTCAAGGTTTTTTGTAATTTCTATATTCTTTGCACTAAAAAAACAGTGTAATGATAACCACCACACTGTTTCCGAGTTTCCTCTTATTTAATATTACAACGACTGACGTACAACCTTTTTATAGTAGCCTACCGATAGAATAGCAAAAATCGTATATAAAGCTATATAACAGCACATTGCAATCCACAAGGGAGCTGTTAACTCTGTCCCAAATAAAAACCATCCTGACTTAACAGCAAAGTAGCTATGCAATAACCCAATAACTAATGGAACACCGAAATTAAAGGCCTGTTTCATATAAATACCTTTCATGATATCTTTTTCAGCAAAACCAATCTTTCGTAGGATTGTATAGGAATCACGTTCTTCCTCCGCCTCAGACATTTGTTTAAAGTATAGAATACTACCTGTGGTCATTAAAAACGCTAACCCTAAAAATGCTGTTGTAAAGATGGTAAGACCCAATGATTCAATATTGTCTTTACGTTTTCCTTCATAGGATGATTGTGTATATTGCTTTGTCTTCCCTTTATCATCTACAGCCGTAATAATACCTGCATTTGATTGAATATATAATTTTTCTGCTGTTGCAATATCTTCGTTAGATTTTAAAGTAATTGTTGTTTGATGATGCCAAGGATAAAGAGCTGCCTGTGTAGTTAAACTTTTAAACATATCATCTGTCACAACAAAGATAGGTCCACCACCCCCAGCCGTTACAATACCACTTATCACGCTTTTATCATGGATATCAACGACATGAAAAGTTTCTTCAAGTTCTCCTGCAGATACTACTAAATCATGATCTTTCTCTAACGGGAACATTTCAGCCATATAACCACCATAGTTTGTTAAGATAACCTCATTCCCTGAAAGCTTAGCTTCTGGAACACTCTGCTGGTAATCTGAAAGTGGAATGGTATAAATTGTGCCTTCCATTGTATATAAAGGGTTATCCTGCTGTTTTTTAGACATCAATTGACCTACAGCAGCGGTTACTCCCTGAAGACGGTAGTCAATTTTATCATAAGCAATATTATTTTCCTCTAACTTCTCTAAAAATTCCTCCCCTTGCTCTTCAAGCAATATGAAATCACCAGGTACTTGGCTATATGCAGATGCTTCCGAGGAGTAGTAGGCGATATAGGAAAGAGTCGTCACGCCTAGAGAAACGCCTGTTAACACAGTGATTAGTGTTAATGACTTTGCATTGCTCTTCATACGATGCATGATGGGCGTTAATGCTAATACATCCTTTATGGATAAATGCCCTTTTTTCTTTAGGCGAATAGTATTCATAATAAATGCTACAGAGAAACGAAAAACAAGGAATGTTCCACCAATTGTAGTAGCTAAAATAATTATCATATTGATAAATAAATTACCAGCAGATTCGATATCGAACAACTTTGTCGATGCATAGTAGCCATAAACAATCAGTATAAGACCCAAAAAGCCAATAACCATCTGGAACGCACTAAAACGTCTCACACGCTCATCTGCTTGTTTTGCTGCACTAAATAATGATAACAATGACACATGATGAATCATCCAAGCCATCTGTATAAGAACAATGATTAATAAGATAGTAAAAACAATCATCGACTGCATTAAAGCTTGTGTACTAAAAGTCATGGTTACAAGAGCTTCTTTTTCAAGCACTCGAAGCAAAATCATTGCAAACACACGAGAGCTAAAGAAGCCTGCCAACATACCTATAATAACGGCTCCAACAAATAAGAGAATGTTTTCAACCGCTAATAAACGCACGATTAGCCCCTTAGTCATGCCGATCAGTTGATACAAACCTATTTCCTTACTACGACGCTTCATAAATAAATGGTTTGCATACAGAACGAAGAATAAAACGATAAAATAAAGAATATAAGTTGCTGCCTTAAATCCGGCCGTAGCTGTTCCACTCATTTGAACAGCAGCCCACACCTCCGTATTATTTTGCAAGGTGACAAACGAAAAGTATAAGGTAACACTAAAAATAAGTGCAAAGAAATATAGATAGTAGTGCTTCATATTTTTCTTCATACTTCGAAGTACTAACTTACTAAGACTCATACCCGTCACCGCCTAGCACACTTTGTGTATGCATGATTTCTTTGAAAAAGGCCTGCCTTGTTTTATCGCCCTTATAAAGTTCACTATAGATAAGGCCATCCTTTAGAAATAACACACGTGTACAGAAACTTGCGGCTACTGCATCGTGTGTAACCATCATAATTGTCGCTTCTTTTGTTTCATTTATATTTTGTAGATTTTGAAGCAGGGCTGTAGCTGATTTAGAATCTAGTGCACCAGTGGGCTCGTCTGCAAATACCAATGACGGATTGGTAATAAGTGCACGTGCAGCAGAGGTACGCTGTTTTTGTCCACCTGATATTTCGTTGGGGTATTTATTTAAAATTTCCGTGATTCCCAACAAAGAAGTGAGTTCCTTCACTCGACTTTCGGCAACAGCTTTTGGTAACTTACTGATGGCTAACGGTAGAAGAATATTTTCTTTTACTGTCAAGGTATCTAATAAATTATAGTCTTGAAATATAAATCCCAGCTGCTCTCTTCGGAAGTTTGCTAAAGCCTTTTCTTTCATACCACGTAAACTATGACCGTTTATCTCAATAACACCTTCTGTCGCAAAGTCAATTGAGCATAAGACATTTAAAAGCGTTGTTTTACCAGAGCCAGAAGGACCCATAATACCTACAAATTCTCCTCTATTCACTTCTACATCAATACCCTTTAATACTTCCTGAGCCGTTGATTTTTTTCCATACACTTTCTTTATTTTACGTCCTATTAAAACTGTCACTTCATAACGCCCCTTTCTATAGTTCAAGTGTACCCTGTCAAACCTAATCATTCGTGCGTTTTACATGACAATATAAAAAGGTAGGTGACATTTTCGTCATCTACCTGTTAGTTTCGCATATTCATTTTGTAAGGGGAAACGTAGTGTAAATAGCGAGCCTTCACCAACTTTAGATTGAACATTAATACGAATACCAATTTTATGGGCTACATTAGATGCTAAATAGAGACCCATACCTGTAGATTGAGAGGATTCCCTTCCCGCTGTTCCTGTATAAGATTTTTGAAAAATCCGAGGTAAATCGTCTAAAGGTATACCCCTACCTATATCTTTAATATGTAGTAATGTTGCACCTGAAGAATCATGTTCTGTAAAGATTGTTATCTCAGAATTTACTGGGCTATACTTGATGGCATTCAAAAGAATTTGTCGAATAATAAAAGCTAGCCACTTGCCATCTGTCATAACCATCTCTGTCAGTTCACCAATTTCAAAGCCAATGCCTTTTTCAAGACACCAAGCTTGCATAGCTCGGATTTCTTTATAAATAATGGGCTTTAGTTCAATCTCATTTAAATAATTATCTTTTTCAATAGCGTATAATCTTGTTTGATGCAGTTGTTGATCAACCAAAAGATGTAGTCTTAGCCATTCATTCTCTAATTTTCGACGTAGCTGTAAATCCTCAATATGTTCAAACATTAAATTAATGGCAGTTAAAGGTGCTTTTACTTCATGGACCCAAGCTAATAGTTCATCAGAATGTTCCTGTATCTGCACTTTGGCTTGATTTAACTCTAAATTCTTTTCAAAAAAGGCATCCTCCATTTTTCGAAAGTATACTTCTTGAAAAGGAGATAAAGCTAAACTATTTCTATGTGCATCATCAAGGTGGCTATCCATATTTCCCAGGAAATCTTTTAATTTCCCAACTTCGATGACATAGCGACACCAAAAAAAGAGTATAAAACATACAAGTAAACTAACGTTTACATACCAAATAGAAACTCCATTTAAACCAACATCTAAAGAAAATAGCACATTTAGAATTATCAGAGTAAAAATAAAAAATCCTATCCAAGCAAAGCGTTCTCTAACAAATAATAATAACAACTTCCCTCACATCCCTCAGCTTACTGCCATATAACCAAGTCCCTTTTTTGTTAGTATTACCTCATGTAAACCAATATCCTCTAGCTTTGCACGTAACCGATTAACGTTTACAGACAAAGTATTATCGTTTACGAAACGTTCGTCATCCCATAGTTTTCTCATTAGCTCGTCTCTTGAAACGATATGATTAGCCTGCTCCACTAATATTCTTAAAATAAAAAGTTCATTTTTTGTTAAAGAAGCAATGGCACCATTATACATAATTTCACTTCTCGCATAATCAATTATGGCATCGTTAAAACGTGTAACATCCATTTTTTCTTCAACGTAATCATAGGTTCTACGTAAAATAGCCTGTGCTTTTGCGAGTAAAACTTCCATATGAAAAGGCTTTTGAATAAAATCATCAGCCCCCATTTGCATAGCCATCACCATATCCATCGGGTGATCTCGGGAAGAAAGAAAAAGGATTGGCACTTTGGATAAATGACGAATTTCACGACACCAATGAAAGCCGTCATAGGCAGGCAATTGAATATCAATTAGCACGAGATGGGGCTTCTCCTCTATAAAGTCATCCATCACCTTCTGAAAATTTTTAGGTCCAACCACGTTTAGTGACCACTGCTCAAAACGTTCTTGAATCATGCTAAAAATAGAAGGATCGTCTTCAATCAGCAAAATTTTCATGTCCATACTCAGTTCCCCTTTCCCTTTAATTATTTACGCTAGAGGACATGCTTGTGGTTATGTACACATACACTAATTAAAACTCTAATTTTTCTTTATTTTAACACAAAAAACCAATCTGTAGGCGTCCCTACAGATTGGTTTGGAATTAGCAAGAGCTAAAATTATTTTTGGATA
>NZ_DJAU01000033.1:0-49671 GCF_002429725.1 Lysinibacillus sp. UBA5994
GATAGAATAATGAAATAAAGCTTGTATTTTTCTTAATATTTTAGCGGGATTTTCAGCGAGAAAACGGTTCCAATATTAACCTCACTCTTGACTTCTACTGTGGCATTGTATTTTTCAAGTAACATCTTCGAAATACTAAGCCCTAAGCCTGTTCCACCAATTTGGCGATTTCTTGCTTCATCCACTCGATAAAAACGATCAAAGATAAACGGAATATTGTCTTGTGCTATTCCTATACCATTATCAGTAATTTCTAAACATGCATAATTTCCAGCAACAGAAATAGAAATTTGTATCTCAGGAATTTTTTCACAATAACGAATGGCATTCTCTATTATATTACGAACGATTTGACTTAGTGCATTTTCGGTGATAAATAACGGACCAATTTCACCATGTTTCGACAGCGATATTCGCGCTTGTGGATGAACAAGCTTTACCTCATCCATCACTGCTTCGATGACCACTAATGCATTAGCCTCACTTGTTTCATCTTTTTCCTCACGCCGTGCAAGTTCTAATAATTCCTCAATCATTTTGCGCATACGAGCAATTTCTGTTAAGGAGGTATCAATGGATTCCTCTAATATGGCAGGATCATGCTTGCCCCATCTTTTTAAAAGAGAAAGATGCCCTTCAATTGCTTGAATCGGTGTACGCAGCTCATGAGAAGCATCGGCGACAAATTGCTGCTGCTGGGTAAATGAGATTTGCAGCTCATTCATCATGGCATTATACATCTTCAGTAAATCACCAATTTCGTCATGTGATGTATAGGTTAGCTGTATAGGCTCCTTAAATCCTTGATCCATCACAGTTTTCATGGATGCACGCAATTCGTGTAGTGGCTTCATTAAATAGTTCGCTAGATAATAGCCAATAGAGCCAGATAACACTAAGGCTCCTAACCCTGCAATCAGCATGGCTGTCAAAAGATAATGCATGAGAGATTGAAAACTAGTTAACGGATGAATCACCTGAATATAGCCTTGGAAAAAGCCCATCCGAATCGGTTCATTGATGACCAGCACATCCTGCTTATCAATGGTCATCTCAAAAATTTCTTGCAACGAATTAAGTGGTGCAGCAGCAGAGGTATCATTGATTCGTAAAATATCCACCCCATCAGCATTAAATATTCGGACCGTCTCATCACGATCCGCAATCGATTTGAGCAAGCCTGTATTTTGCTGAATTTGCTGAATGGTAATTGTAGGACCTTGGGACTCTAAAAAAGAGATGATATCCTTACTTGTCCGATTGACCTTACTCTCCTCATCATTTAATAACCATGTATGCAGAGAAAGATAGACGACTACACAAATAATCGTAAAGCTAATAAAGATGACACTGCTTGAGGTCAGCATCCATTTTTTTTGCAGGGACTGCTGACGTAAATAATTTCTTAACTTATTCATTCTCGCATCACATACCCAACACCACGAACGGTTTCAATATAATCATTCATCGCCCCAGGGAGCTTTGTACGTAAATGTCTGATATAAACATCTACCACGTTGGTCTCGATATCCGTATCATAGCCCCAAACGGATGTTAAAATATGCTCTCGTGTACATACTCTATTTTTGTGCTCAATTAATAGTTTCAATAAGTCATATTCTGTCTTTGTTAGATCAAGTTTATTCCCCTGAACGAAAACTTCATAGGCAGCTACATCTATTTCAATATCCCGTAGGCATAAAGATTCACTGCTTGTCTGCTCTGGCGTGACACGACGTAAAATCGTCCGTATCCTAGCCAGCAGCTCTTCAATCGCAAAAGGTTTGACGATATAGTCATCAGCCCCTGCATCGAGTCCTGCTACACGATCCATCACAGCATCTCGTGCCGTTAATAAAATGATCGGTACTTGTGATTGTGTTCGGATGCGACGGCAAATCTCAATCCCATTAATACTTGGTAACATCACATCCAGTAAAAGTACATCAAAATTTTCCGATGTTGCCAAAGCCAATCCTTCTCGACCATCAAAGGCAGTTTTTACTTCATAGCCTTCGTGTTGTAATTCAAGTTCGACAAAGCGAGCGATATGCTTTTCATCTTCTACCAACAATATCTTCTTAGGCATCATATCACCTTCTATTCCAAAATAACGATGTAGGATTTTTATCCCTATACTGTTATAGCATAACATCAAATAAAAAGTCTGTCTCACAAGGAAAACCTTGTGGACAGACTTTTTAGTGTATATCTGAAATGGAGAGGTTGTTTTTCCCCGACTCTTTTGATTTATATAATGCTTGGTCAGCTAAATCCATTAGCTCATCCAATGTTCGAGCATGGTCTGGGTAATAGGCAATGCCAATTGAAGCAGTTGGTGTAAAAAGATGGTCCTCTATCATCCAGCCTTCTGCTAATTCATCGCGAATCCGTCGAATAATATGCATAATTTGATGATGTCTTTTTTCCTGATCTCTTGTTAAGCCAGTTAAGATGACAATAAATTCATCGCCACCTATTCGAATAACCATATCATGGCTTCGAACTGTTTTGTTCAAGGAACTGCCGAATCGCTGAATAAACGCATCGCCCGTCTCATGGCCAAAGCGATCATTTACTTCTTTAAAATCATCACCATCTATATAGAGCATCGCCACACAGGTTTGATTTTCATTTGCTTCTGCTAGGATTTTAGGAAACTCCTTTTCTAAAAAACGCCGATTAGGTAGCTGTGTTAAAGCGTCGTGATAGGCTAAATACAGCAAATCATTTTCCCTTTCTTTGCGATGTGTAATTTCACGAGACACCATCATAATTTGAGAAACTTTTTCACGTTCAGGGTCGTGCACAACCGTGACATTTCCTTCTGTCCAAATCGGCGTTCCATCTTTCGCCTTCAGTAAAAGCTCAAACTGTGAATCTGTTTGCCCTGTATAATTATTCAAGAATGTTTGCCATTCGCCTTTACTTTCTCGATCAATAATGTCACTGTAAAACTGTCCTTGTAGCTCTACATTTTCATAACCTAAATAAATACCATAGGACGGGGAAGCATAGATAATGATGCCATCCTCATTTGTAATCACAATTAAATCATTTGTATTTTCTGTGATGAGTCTGAAAGTACGTTCAATATTTTTTAATTCTGTGAACATTCTTTTCTTATCCGTAATATCATAGTTAATGGTTAAAATTTGTTCGATTTGACCAAACTCATCTTTTAATGGAACGATGGTAGTTTCTACCCAGTAATCTGCATGATATTTCGTTCGATAGCAAAGTTCTCCACGCCACATTCCCATCGTGTCCAGCTTATCTTCAATTATTTGAAAAAGGTCTTGCCCACGGAATCGTGGTTCGATCAATGCGTAGGGCTGACCGATTAACTCCTCCGCCGTGTAGCCAGAAGCCTGTAAAAACATCTCACTCACTTCGGTAATGTTACCCTTATGATCTAATACAGCAATGGCTGTAGCTGAATTTAATGCAGATTTAAATACTTCTAGCCCGTGAGACTTCGAGCGTAATTCTGCTTTTTGTAAAGTAAATTGTGTAAAATCTTGCATGATAAGAAATATGGCAAAGGAATTATCATCCTGCATCACTGGTGATAGTGACAGTAAATACATGCGTTCCTGCTGGTCCAATGTATGCAATTTAATAAACTTCTCGCCAACGTTTTCCCCTCTTGCAGCTTTCTGCAAACAAATTTTTATTTGTTCAACTTCTTCCTTTGGAATAATCGGTAAATCCACAAACATTTTCTGTTTGACGGTTTCATTATCTAATTGAAAATCTTCCATAAAGCTTGAATTCACTTCGTATATCATTCCTTCAGCCGATAAAATGACTGTTGAGAAAAAGGCATGGTCAAACATGGACCGCATAAATAAAAATTTATCTTCAATACTGCGGTCATAAAGTATTTCCTTCGTGATGGCTAAAATATAGTCTTCGTTCTTATATTTCAACGGTCTGACGGATGTTTCATATTTACGAACCTCCGACTGAACATATGCATAATCTACATAGTCAACCTGTTTATGTTCTCTAATGGCCTCATGGTAATTTTTCTGAATGATCAAAAAATTACGCTTTGAGGTAACGGTCGAAATCATTTTACCAATCGCCTCATTCGATAACAGATCTTGAGCTGCTTGATTTAAGCGAATATATTGATAATCGTCCCCTACTTTTTTCACGAGAAAAACAAAATCCTTGCCAATAAATAATGAGTTAAAGAAATCTTCGCTTAAAATATACTCCATGCTGTCACCTCCAGAAAAGCCATTGCCATCATGATAGAAATGTTCGTATGTATGTGTTGTTAGATTAAAAATAATACTACTATTATAACATAAAAATAAAAAATTACCTTTCTAGAATCGTAAAAATTATATCCTTTTAAGGATAATATTTGATATATTACCTATTATAACAAGCCAACAATCCTACTAAAGATGTAGATAAATGATTAATATTAGTTAAAATTGATAGGTTAGTCTTAATGCTAAAAAACAACAATATTATGGATAATCACATTTCATTTATCAGAATTTACTGACTATTAAACTCAAATTTTGTTTTTTTACGAGCAAAATGATTGCATCAAGCAGTTTATATGTTATATTATATTTAAAAAACTAGCCTTTTTTCGGTATGGTCGAAATCAGTAAGACAGCGGGAGATTATGGAATATCATAGTTATAACGTCTAGTTCTTTGGGTTTTAATTCCAGTACGAATTTTAGTTTTCTTCTTTATGCTTCAACGGAATTGTTTTAACTACCCTAGTAAAGGAGGCGTTTCGTATGCTTAAACATCGAGACCTGCATGAATGTACAGAGCTTTATGAGCTATTATCACACCCTTCTGTATTCCCTTTTGTCCGTCAAAAAGCCACATCCGCTGATGAATATTGGTTTATGACAAAACAACTGATTGAAGAGGAAGCGAGAGGACTCGCTATCTCGAGGACCATAACTGATGATTGGGGTCAACCAATCGGCACCATTAGTATTCACGATGTGGAGGACGGTGCAGGCTTTCTAGGAACGTGGATTGGACTCCCTTACCAAGGTAAAGGTTATAATCAAAAAGCAAAAATGTTATTTTTGAACGAGTTATTTTTTGACTATAATTTTCATACGGTCTTTCTCCGTATACGTGTTGAAAATTTAAAATCACAGCGTGCTGCTTTAAAGCTTCCCTATGTGGTGAGTGCCAATGAAAGTCATCCAACATTATTAGCGCAGGTTAATAGCGGTGAGGCACAATTTAATTTATTTAAAATTCCAAAAGATTTATTCTACCTAACAACGGCACATCAAATGCAAGAAGGCGAAGAGCAAGCAATGTAGTGTGTATATATAAAAGAGAAGCTATAAGGTTTTGTCATTTCGACCTACCTCATAGCTTCTTTTCTTTTTTCAAATAGTACTTATTTCTTGTACCGTAAAATTAATGACGCCATTTCATCTGGTGTTTTTGGTTTTTGCGTTTTTGCCATTGTCTCCACCATTTCCACTTTACGCTCTGTTAGTGTATGAACAGACTTCATAAAAGATTCCTTTGTCAACTCGTCTTCCTGTAACACTTCTGCGTAACCTTGTTTTTTAAACAAGTTGGCATTTAAAATTTGATCTCCACGACTTTTTTGCGCTGAGAGAGGTACTAATAGCATCGGCTTGTGAAGCGCTAAAAATTCAAAAATGGAGTTAGAGCCTGCTCGTGACACAATAAAGTCTGCAGCATGCAATAAATCAGGTAACTCTGTTGTCACATACTCAAATTGCTTGTAGCCTGGCATTGCCTCCAGTGCTTCATCATAATTCCCCTTCCCACATAAATGAATGATGTGAAATTGCTTGAGGAGCTCTGGTAAGTTTTTACGTAGTGCCTCATTTAAGACAACAGAGCCTAAACTCCCTCCCATAACAAGTAAAACAGGCTTTAAAGTAGAAAAGCCGCAGAAAGCTAGCCCCCTTGCTCTTTCTCCCTCAAATAACTCAGGACGAATAATGGAGCCTGTGCAAGTAGCCTTCTCTTGAGGTAAATGCTTCAGAGTTTCTTCAAAAATTGTGAATACATGTGAAGCAAAAGGTAAGGCTATTTTATTGGCAAGACCAGGTGTTACATCAGATTCATGGATGACGACTGGCACACCTGCTAATTTCGCTGCCATCACAACGGGTACAGATACAAACCCTCCCTTTGAAAAGACAACCTGTGGCTTCACTTTTTTAATAATACGAAAAGCCTGCATCATTCCAGCAAGCACTTTAAATGGATCTGTAAAATTTTTCATGGAGAAATAACGACGCAATTTACCACTCGCAATGCCATAAAACGGAACATCGGGGAACGCCTCGCCAATTAATTCTTTTTCAATACCTTGCTCTGAGCCAATATAGTGGACATCATAACCAAGTTCTAGTAAAGACGGGAGTATCGCCTGATTTAACGATACATGGCCAGCTGTCCCACCACCGGTTAAAATGATTGTTTGTTGTTTCACACAAATTCTCCTATTCCTTAAAAACCATTGTAGTTAGCACTACTTTTTGTTTACAGTGTTCTATTTTACTATATGCTGACGAAAAGATATAGATGAAGCATGAAAATTTCAGCTTTTCTCTCTTTACATATGCTATACTTGTTCATTATGTTCATGAAGGAAGTAGAAAATATGTATCAAACATCCACAATTAAGGAAAAATACGTGCTACTCTTAAAAATGATTGTCCCTATTTTAGTGACACAGGTAGCTATTTATCTTATTTCATTTTTTGATATTTTAATGTCCAGTCGTTACGGGACGGTTGATTTAGCAGGTGTTTCGATTGGTTCCTCTATCTGGATGCCGATTTATACTGGACTTTCAGGTATACTCCTAGCTATTACGCCAATTGTCTCACAGCTTGTGGGAGCGAAAAAAGAGATGGATGCAAAAAAGGCAGTCCAGCAAGGCATTTATGTAGCCATATTGCTGGCGATCCTTATTTTTACAGGACTCTTCTTTGGCATTGATTGGATACTTAGTAAGATGAACTTAGAGTCTGCTGTACATAGCATTGCAAAAGGCTACATCTATGCGATGTGTGCGGGTCTTTTGCCACTTTTCTTATTTTTTGTTATGCGTTGCTTTATTGACGCCCTTGGTCAGACACGGGTCACGATGATCATTACCTTAATGACAACACCCATTAATATCGTGCTGAACTATATCTTTATTTTCGGCAAATTTGGTGCGCCTGAGCTTGGCGGCGTCGGAGCTGGTGTAGCGACAGCAATAACGTACTGGCTAATATTCATGATTACAGTATGGATCATCGCTAAACGAGTACCGTTCGAACGATTCCGTCTGTTTCATGATTGGCCTAAGCTTGAATGGCTTCGATGGAAGGAAATTTTATTGATTGGGGTACCGATCGGTATTTCCCTATTTGCAGAAACAAGTATTTTTTCTGCTGTGACCATGATGATGAGTAATTTTAGCACAGAAATCATCGCAGCCCATCAGATTGCCATCAATTTCACTTCTCTGTTATACATGGTTCCGCTCAGTATTTCTATGGGTGTCACAATATTAGTAGGTTTTGAGATCGGCGCTGGTCGCATGCGAGATGCTCGTATGTATAGTTATCTATGTGTAGGCACAGCCATTTTATTTAGCTTTATATCAGCTTGCATCTTGTTTATTTTACGTGAACCTGTAGCACATATGTATACGACAGATCAGATGGTACTTGAGTATGCCGTACAATTTTTAGTCTACGCAGCCATTTTCCAGCTATCTGATGCAATACAAGCACCAGTACAAGGCGCATTGAGAGGCTATAAAGATGTTATGATCACGTTTATCATGGCCATTATATCTTATTGGGTGATTGGCTTGCCAGTTGGGTATACCCTTGCCACACATACGGATTTCGGCCCATTTGGCTATTGGATTGGCCTTGTGGCAGGTTTAACAATGGGCGCAATTACTCTTTTAATTCGTCTATTGGTTGTTCAAAAAAGAGTCACTGTTTAACAACAAAAAAATCGCTTTTCTCTAACTTGAGAAAGGCGATTTTTTTAGCGTAAAACACCTGTGCGAATGATTTTCACTTGAACAGACGGCACTAGCTGTAAGGATGCATAGACAGCATGCCAATCCTTCTGAAACATTTTGGGGTGATAAGCACGAATATATCGACCAATCCCCAACGTATCCGATTGCTGATCTTGAAGAATCCGCAAAACCTCCTCAAACTCTGCCTGCACATGATCTTGAATCAACTGCTGAACCTCCTTGAAAACGGGGTCTTTATATAAATGGTCATGTGCAAATTCCTCAATTTCTACCTCTATGAGATAATCCATGTCTATTCTTTTTAATTCCTCATTCACCGTCCATTGACGCTTGATATGAATAACATCAGCCGTGATTGGCATCGATTTTCCATCATGCTTCCACATATAGCTCATCCGCGCTTGTTTGCTAGGTTGATTCATTAAGAGAAGCATCGTGAGAGATTGTTTTGGTGTTAATATTGTACCCGTAAACGTTTGACCTGAGAACAAAGCGACACCTGCCGCAACAGCATGCTTTTTATCCTCACTTAACTGAATATACGGTAGTGCTATATCAATTGTCTGTTCAAATAGCATGGAGCCAACCGTCTGTAAATCTAATTTCGGGAAAATTGTATTTTCCTCTGTGCTTTCCATAAAACGTTCATAATAGCCTCCTGCCCCCCCTGCTAAATCCTTTGTTAGCTCTATAAACGGCTTGACATCCCCTTCTGTTACAGCAATTTTTATCGAAATCGGGTTTTGGGGATCACGAAAATAAATATCCAAAATATCATAAAGAGGCTCTCTTACCGTTTGGTCCGATACAAGGATGGTCGATAGCTCAGATAAATCAAGTGTTTGTTCTACTTTTAAATTGGCTTGATTCCGTACATCTCTTGGTGAAATGCCGTCCGCTTCAATCACTTCATTTTGCTGAGCTGCTGTATTCGGATAGGCATAATATCCCTTGTATGCCCCTATATATCCGTCCACCCCAACGAGCGTCACAACGGAAGCGTTTTTATAAAGTCGTTCATCCCAACAGCCAGCTAAAAGTAACATAGACAAGAGGAGCATAATCCCTTTACGATACACGTTTTCCCCTCCATTTATTCCAACAAATTATCATCATTGGTAGTAGAATCGTAAACACAATGAGTACGTAGTGTATAGAATTTTTGATAAACTCAATGCGCTGAAATTGCATGACAAATAGCGGCAGGATGGCTAAGAGAAGATGAAAAAAAACAATACTTCGTTTCGGATGCTTCCGTTTTTTTGACAAATAAAGCACACGAAGGGACAAACCGTAGATCATGACCGTAACAATGGACCAAGAAAGCCAAATATAGATGAAAAAAATATCCAGCCGTTTTACAAAATTCACTTCCTGTGATTTTAAAATATACATAATAGGCTCTGGTATTAGTTGAACCTCCTCCAAAGCAAAGAACATTTGTGTAAAGACAACCGAAATAAAATAAAAGAAAAAAATGACGAGTTGATAAATCAATAAGGGCTTTCCCTTCACCTGTAAATCCTGTTTGAGAAATGGACGATAAAGGAGGTACATTTCAATCCCAAAAAAGGCATACATGCTATGAATCATGCCCGCCATGATTTGCCTAGTATTGTTCCACTCAACTGGAAAAATATTACTCCACGTTAAATCTGGAATAGCCAGCATTAAAAAAATGACAAAGAGGAAAATGATAGGAATTAGCATGACACCAATATTGATGATGGTTTCTGGTCTAACTAAATTGGCATACAAAGATAGCCCTACAATCATCATGACAACAATCCATTCAGGTGTTCGGGGCAAGACCCATGAGGCCAGAACATACCCCATATAGGCAATTAATACAGCTGTTATTAATAACCAATAGATCAGATAGACCCAGCGAAAGAACCCATTTAAAAAGAAAAATTGATAATAGCGTTCAAAAAATAACAGCAAGCCGTAATGGAAGATGCTAGCAAGGAAGAAGACATACCATGCACTATGTTGACTGTATATGATTAACGGTGTTTGAAAGGCAATGTAGACAACACCTGTCTGAATGATAAAGAGTAGTAAAAAAAATTGTGCCTTTGATAGAGAAAAATTCATGGTGTATCCTCATTTTTTCCCTTTTCATCCTTCGGTGGTTGAAAGGAAGTAACTTGGACTGTCGGTCTAATAAATGGCCAGCGTAAAAAAATTTTATAAACAGCTTTCGGTTGAAATGGTACGATAGGTGAAAAATACGGCTGTTTCAATGACGTTAAACTAATTAAATGAATTAATAGGATGACAACTCCTACCACAATGCCTAAAAACCCAAATAATGAGGCAAGTAGCATAAACGGAAAACGGATCATGCGAATCGTGCTATTCAATTCAACGGACGGGACAACATAGCTTGAAATGGCCGTTAAGGCGACAACAATGACCATTAAGTTCGACACGAGTCCCGCACTTACAATGGCATCTCCTATCACTAATCCCCCTACGATCCCAATCGTTTGCCCTACTGATTGTGGTAAACGAATACTTGATTCTCGAATGAGCTCCATAATAATCTCAAGTATCAGTGCTTCAATTAACGGTCGATAAGGTATATCATTAACATCATTTTTTACTTGATTACTTAATTCTAAGGGTAATACCTCAAAGTGAAAGCTAATCACAGCAATATAAAATGCTGGTAAAAAAACCGCCGTTACAAACGACAGCAAACGCACTATTTTATAAAAAGAGCCAACCACTACCCGACTATTATAGTCATCAGGTGTTTGATAGAAAGAGAAAAATGTCACAGGGCCTATCAAGGCAGACGGCGAAATATTGGTCATAACCACAACTTTACCCTCCACTAAGTGGGCTACCACACGATCTGGATGCTCTGTATTTAACAATTGTGGAAATGGCGATAACACGGAATCCTCTAGTGCATCACTTAACTGGCCAATGCTATAAAAATAGTCGATTTTAATGTCTGCAATCCGCTTTTCCATCTCTTGTAAGGTTTCAGGCCGTATAACCCCATCCATATAGAGATAATAAGCTTTAGTGTTAGTTTGTTGTCCAATTGTAAAAGATTTGACCACAAGAGCGGGATTATTCACTCGCTTTCGTATCAATGTTAAATTGGTATCCGCACGCTCCACAAGACCCTCATGGGAGCCTCGCAGAATATGTTCATTGTTTGGCTCCTCAAGATTACGACGAACTTCATTGGTAATCGCTAACGTCAGCATTTTTCCCGTATCAGGCAAAATCACGAGCGTTTCACCTTGGCAAACCCGTTCAATCGCTTGCGGTAGCGCAAAATTATCGAGTGTTGTAAGTAGGGTTTCACTCCAAAAAGGTTTTTCTGTATCTAAACGTGCATAAATGGTATCCAGTATTTTTTGTACTTCCTTCGCATCAACAAGAGAAGCGTAAAAGCATAAAATAGCCGTGTCCCCTTCATGCCAATCTATTTGTCTGACGGTCAAATCCGAGGAATGGTAGAATGCTTTTTGTAGGCTTTTGATCATATACTCCACTTTATCCATAAAACGCCTCCTCTACTGGAGAGTATAAGCATTTTTCGTGTATTTCAAACGCTTAGTTCGTGTGATTCCACGCCATGAAAAAAAGATGCCCTCTAGAACATTTGGGCATCTTCATGATCAGCTATTTTTTAAAATAAGCTTCAATATCCTCATACATAAAGGGCGTTCCCTCTATTTTTTCATGGTGATTATGCAAGGCTGTCATTCGATTGATGATCGGGGCTAATTTTCCTTCATCCTCCTGCGTCAAATTAAAGGCGACGCCATAAGAATAGATTTGGTATTTTTCTTCTAAGGTCCATCTAAAAGTACCCTCTAGGTTAAATGATTGATTCATTAAAATAAAGCTAAATTTAAATTTCATCGTTTGATTAACGGGTAGCTTCAAAGAAGAGCGAATCTTCATGCCGCCTAAGCTAATATTTTCAATGATGATAGGTGTATGACCGATATTAATTTTTTGCTCATTCATTTCGATAATTGTCATGAAGCCCTTCACATAGGCCGGGAATTGAAAACGGTAATATTTGCGTCGCTCCACCACAGGTTTTTTATGAACAATCGCTTTTTGTGGTGTTAAAATGCCTTGTGCCAGCATTTTTTCAAAGGCTTTCGAGGGAACAGCCTTCGTATAAATACTACCTTGCAAATAATCACATTCTTGCTGCTTTAAAAAGATAAATTGCTCGTAACTTTCAACTCCTTTTGCCACAACCTGAATACCAAGCATTTTGGCTAAATAAATCGTTGCTGAAATGAGTCCATTTTCAATCGGACGATCATGACGAATTTCACGGATAAACGCTTCATAGATATGGAGTGTCGTTGGTTGGAATGTTCGCAATGATTCTAAGGAAGAGTAGCCTGTTCCAAAATCACCAATAGCAATTTTAACACCGATGTCTTGTAATTCTTTAAGAACGGTCATCACACTTGTACTATTTTTTAAGATGGTACTTTCGCTAATCTCGAACTGTATATAGTGAGCGTCAATTGAATTTACCTGTAATTGCTCTTGGACAAACTGAATAAAGCCCTTTTTCATCAGACGGATTGGCGATATCTTAATACTAATTGTTCGCAGCACATGCCCTTGCTGCTTCCAGTGCTGTAACAACGCACATGCTTTTTTAATCACCCAATCTGTAATGATGTGAATCATATGGTTTTCTTCCGCTAATGGAATAAATTCACCAGGTGACACAAGGCCCCATTCTTTATGATGCCAACGAATTAACGCTTCTGCACCGTTGATAACCCCCTTTTGCGGCTCCACCATTGGTTGGAAATATAATTCGAATTCCTCATTTAACATGGCTTGTCGCATATCTCGGTCTAACACATACTGTTTATAGGAAGTAATATCCTCTGTAAAGGCATAAATATGAAAACGATTCCTTCCCTGCTGTTGCGCATAGCATAAAGCTGAATATGCATTTTCTAATAAAATGTTTCTCGTTAAGCCCTCCTCTGGGTAAAAAGCAATACCAATGCTAGCAGATAGGTGCAAGCGATAGTCTTTTATCGAAAAAGGTGTATCAAAGGTTTTCAGTATACGGCTAGCCAGCGCGTAAATATGTTGCTTGCTCACATATTTTTTCATGACAATGATAAAATGCTGATTGTCTAAACGTGCCATGTAACTGTGATCATCTGTTAGTGTTGAAAAGTAGTTGGTCACCGTGCGCAGAAGCTCATCACCGATTTTCGTACCTAGCGCATTATTTAAGATATGAAAGCGGTTAATCGAAATATATAATAGTGCGAAGGGTTCGCCAGCTAAGCATAAGGTATCAACTTTATCATGTAAGCTCAAGCGATTTGGTAAACCTGTCAATTCATCATAATACACTAAATAATTAAGCTTCTTTTCTCGTTCAATCTCCTTTGTAATATCAGTTACTAAGCCGAAAATATGGTTGACCTCCCCTTGCTGATCTAGTCTCGGCACAATTTGCTCCAGCAACCACTTTGTCTGATTCTCCCCCGTTAGGATACGATAAATCACTTGATAGCTTTTGCCTGAAGCGAGATGATCTGTATACGCTAATACCTCCTCACGATGTGCAGGATGAATCATATTAATCCATACTTCTGAGTCATCATAAAGCTTAGCTAATGGAATACCAAGAATTCCTTCCAATCCTTTAGAGGCGAACAGCATATTGCCACGAATGGAATCTCGCATCCAAATCCCTGCATCTAAATTGTCAAAGATAGAATGATAGTTGGCTAATGTATCATTTAGTGTTTTCTCAAGTAGTTTGAAAGCCGTTTCGTCTTTGACAACCCCAATCATCTTAAAGGGCTTGTCATCCTTCCATATGACTTCGGCGGCTGCCTGTAGAAAACGCAGCTCATTGGTTTTACCGTGATAAATTCGGAAGTCACTGTCAAAATTAGTCCCTTTTCGAGCATGATTAAATGCATCATATGTCCTTTCATAATCATCTGGATGAATGAACTGGAAAACGTGCTCAATACCATCGTTATCTGAACGTGCAAAGCCAAAAATATGATAAAAGTTATCTGAGCAAAACAGTTTGTCATGCTGAATAAAGTACTCCCAGCTCCCAACTGCCGCAATATGCTGGGCGTAATTTAAATGCTTCTCATGTAGCATTAACTGATGCTTCATGGCTGAATACGTGGACATATCTTCAATGATTAAATAGAGCCCCTCCGCCTGATTGTC
Organism: Lysinibacillus sp. UBA5994; assembly: GCF_002429725.1. Taxonomy (NCBI): domain Bacteria; kingdom Bacillati; phylum Bacillota; class Bacilli; order Caryophanales; family Bacillaceae; genus Lysinibacillus; species Lysinibacillus sp. UBA5994. The sequence continues at coordinate 14,260 of NZ_DJAU01000033.1, forward strand.
GTCATTTTTTATTGGTATAAACGTCAGTACGAGGCTTAGGTTTTGTCCTTGATGCTGGAGTCTTTCAATATCAATCTTGACCGACTTTCCTCGTAATGTTCGATTGAACGCTCTTTTTAATCGTTTATAATCTGCATCAGTCAGAATTTTCTTGAAATCTTCTGCATGACTAGGTCGATATTGTAATAGTTCATAGAGTGCTTCTTGATTGACGTAAATAATTTCGCCATCTGCCGAAAACACAATCATCATATCGGGGTGATACTTGGCAAAGGACATGGCATATGAAAATAAACGATGATCTTGAGCTGTTGCCAGCGCAAACGTATGCGGTCTTTCTTCTTTTGTAAAAAACTGCTTTAATAGATTCGGCTTTTTCATCCATCTCACCTCTCCCTACTTTTTACCCACTACTTATTTATCAATTCCCCCAAAATACAGTTTAAAAACTACTATTTATAAAAGAGAAAGAAAAGTTTCATCGACCGTTTTTCGCTGGAGGGAGCGCTCTTTTTTATTAGGGGATGCCCCTATCCAAAGAAATAGTTCATATGTTTTTCTTAAGGTACTACGATTAATTCCATATCCAATAGCCAGCGATCAATGGCTTGCTTTGGATAATAGACTTTGTCCCCTACCTTCACATGAGGGATTTCGCTTATGTAACTATTAGATCCGTCTGGCACTTCTGTTAATTTTAGCACTTCCACTACACTGATTCCTAAATAATCAGCTGCCTCTTGTTGTGACAATAGCTGGTGTTGCACGGATTCCTTTGGCTGCTCTTTTAAACTAGTGGCGATGAGCCAGCTTCCTATTAAAAACGACACGGCTAATGAGAAAACCGCCATTGCTATGCTATATTGTTTCAATTCTATCCTCCCTTTCTCATCAAATTTTACCATTAATTCAATAAAAAAAGATGCTCTATAAGCCTTTATAGACTTATAGAGCATCTTTCTATTAATAAATGATTATTTTTGGATAAATTGTTGTGTCCAGTAGTTACCTGATTTCACATAACCTACACCGATGTGTGTAAATTTACCGTTTAAAATGTTCGCACGGTGTCCTGGTGAGTCCATCCACGCTTGTACTACTTCTTGTGGTGAACGTTGACCTTGAGCAATGTTTTCACCTGCAGCTTTATAAGCGATACCTAAAGCTTTCATACGATCAAATGGTGAACCAAATGTTGGGCTCGTATGTGAGAAATATTTATTTGTTTGCATATCTTGTGATTTTTCACGAGCTGCAGCCATTAATTTTGCATCTGTTTGAAGTGGTGATAAACCAGCTTTTGTACGCTCAGCGTTTGTTAATTTTACTACTTCTTGTTCAAATGCGTCCACATCTGAAGTTGTTGTTGATGGTGTTGAAGTAGTTGGTGGTGTTGCTGGCTTTTCATTTTGTGATGATTGATTATTATTTGGCTTTGTTGGTGTTGTATTATTTGTTGTTGGCGTCTCATTAGATGGTGTAGATGCCTGTGGAAGTTTAATCGTCCACTTATGATTATTGTTTGACCATTTATAATAATAAACATTACAGTTTGTTGATTGCTGTACGGAATTCCCCTCTGTTGTATTTGCAGCAGCAGAAGCTATTTGAATTGGAGCTGCTAAAAGAAATGTTGCACAAATTGCAGTTAGTGTTTTTTTCATGTTTGCAATTCCTCCTTCTCTGCCACTAATCGTAAGGGATGATTTTCATTAAAATCTTACCAACATCTGCTAACTACGCCAACGAAGAAGAAAATGCGCGAAAAATCACGTTTTTTTCGCGTTATTTTTTAGCAGGTTTCACCAATCTATGAAATACTTACGTTTGAAAGAGGGTTGACACCCCTCCTAAACTCGTAAATATTTTAGAAAATAAACAGCTGATATGAATAAAAAATGTATGTTTTATACACTCATTTTTTAATCGCCTTTCTTCATTACTTTCTTTGCATCGCCCTGAGACGGCTAGTGTCGTAGCCTCATGTTAGCCTAATATTACAATTGTGTTACAAGATCGTTACATTTCATTTACATAAAAATAAAACAACCTGTGTAAAGCTACACAGGTTGTTCACGTGCAGAAATTCACTGGTTGCTTTATTCTTCAATTCTCCCCAATAACAGGTAAAGCACTAACATTCTCTCCAATAATAACAAGTTTTGCTGGCATTTTTATATATTCTGGGAGCCATTGCACCATTCCATAAGCATATTGGAACAACATTGGGTTTTTGATGCCCTTAATTGGTACATAGCCTTTCATACGATAAATCGTTTCAGGTAATGCACGCACCCAATCTTCAAACTGCTCCTGTGTAAATTCCTGATCTGTAAAATCTACTAAGCGAGAGCCCAGCTGCATTGAGGCTATTGGCGCTTTAACTATATCTGCTTTATCGACCTGTGTTGTTGCCTTCAGCCCCTCTAATAAGCTGAGTGGTACGCGTCCATTTGTCGTTTGCAATATAAAGGCATGAGGGTTCAAGCCCTGTAGTTCATAGACGACCTGACCTTGCTCTGCCTCTGTTAATAAGTCTGTTTTATTTGCTAACAATAGATGTGCATGGCGAATTTGCTCCAGAAATAAAGAGCGCACTTGTGGTGTTAATGTATCACGGTGTAGCCAGAGCTTAGAATCCGCCACCGTGATAATGCCTTTCACATTGAGCTGATCTGCAAAAAGCGGTGAAAAAACGGCATCCAAAGCTTCTACAGGATGTGCTGCACCTGTTGTCTCGATAATGAGCACATCAAAATCACTATCTAATAGAAGAGATTGAATTTGTGCCTCTGTTTTTTCAGCACCCGAACAGCAAATACAGCCCTCTAGCATCTCCTTTAGCGGGATATCCTTTTCCACTGCCTGCGAGTCAAATGGCAGCTTCCCGAGCTCATTCATAATAACAGCAGGCTTTAATTTCTTTTCTTTTAGCTGGCGAATGACATCTGTCAGCATGGATGTTTTGCCACTCCCTAAAAAGCCACTAAATAGGTACACATCTTTCATATTAGTTCCTCCCATAAAAAAAGCTGTCGCAGATGCCGTGAAAGACAACTGTTGCGACAGCTACATTGTTAGTTTGTTGTTTCCTCTGTTTTTTCGGCTGTTCCTACAAGAAGCTCTTTCGCTTTTAGTAACTGAGGATCATCGGCTTTCATTTTTGCACGTAATGCATCCATTAAAGCATACGTTGTATTACCTGTTAGAATGCCTGTTTCTTCAAGGTTGTTCGCTGCTTGTAGTTTTTCTACTGCCTGTGCGGTAGTGTCATCAAAGATCCCATCTACTTCACCAGGCTCATACCCTAGCACCTGAAGCATCTCCTCTGCTGCTTTCACAGAGTCAGATTGTAGGCCTGTCTTCATTTCTAAAGAGGCATTCAAGTATGGTAAAGAGGCATAGGATGGATACGCAACTTTGACATCAGGCTCAATTCCTTTTTCATTAATCCAGTTGCCCTTCGGTGTTAACCATTTACCTGTCGTAAATTTCAAATTAGAGCCGTCTTTTAATGGTGTAACATTTTGGACAGTTCCTTTACCGAATGATGTTTCACCAACAACTTTAGCACCAACTGACTCTTTTAATGCTCCTGCCAAAATCTCAGAGGCTGAAGCACTGCCACTATCAACTAGTACCGTAATCGGTAGGTTATATTTTTTACCTGCAATGGCATTTGTAATTTGAGGCTCCGCATCTTTTTCTTGTACCTGCACAATCGCCTTTCCTTCTGGTACAAAGAAATTAGAGATATCGACTGCAGCCTTTAGGTAGCCACCAGGATTTTGACGTAAATCTAATACAATGCCCTTCATTCCTTTGCCTTCATACTCAGTAAGGATTTTTTCAAGCTCTTGGGCAGTTTGTTCACTAAATGATGTAATTTGAATATGGGCAATATTGCCATCCAGCATTTCACCATAAACGGTTTCGACTGGGATGTCATCACGAACAATTGTCATTTGAATAGGTTCCGTATTTTCGCCACGTTTTACCGTTAATTTTACGGGTGTTCCTTTTTCGCCACGAATCAGTGCAACTGCCTCTGTTGCACTTAAGCCCTGAATACTTTTCCCATCAACTGTTAAGATAATATCTTTTGGTAATAAGCCTGCCTTTTCAGCAGGAGAATTTTTGATAGGTGACACTACTGTAATATAACCATTACGTTCTTGGATTTCTGCACCAATTCCTTGGAAGCTTGAAGATAAGCCAGAATTAAATTGATCCGCTTCTTCCTTTACCATGAAATCGGAATAAGGATCGCCTAATGCATCAAACATACCATTGATCGCACCATCGACCACTTTTTCATCGTCAATATCTTGGTAATAGTTATTTTTCAGTAAATCAAATGCTTCATATAATTTTGTAAATTCCTCTCGTTCAATCGGAACTTTCACTTCTACTACTTTCTTATCACCAAAGGTTAACGCAAATATTGTTAAACCTGCCGTAATAAGAATTGTAAAGAACATTAGCATGATAAATTTAAACGGTTTCAGTTGTATAAATTGTCCTGCCGGCTTTATTTCAGCTGGAGTCGGCTCCTGCTGCTGTTCTGTACTTTCTTTTTTCTGTTCATCCATCTTGATTGTCACCACTCTCATTTACACTAACTTGTTGTCACACTACTACCATCTTAACAGGTTATCCAGAAGACGAAAAGAAAAAGACTGTCAAAATTTCATGACAGACCTTGTCCGATCATGCTTCATTCTAACTAGCATTCCAGCACCTATTCAGCCATCATACTACTAAGTTTAGGCATATTATGGTACTGCCTTTTAATTTTACTCATTTCCTAGTAGCAGTCAACAAAAAACTCAAAGAATCATAGAAATGCTATAAGAATATAACGTGCCAGTGTCCAAAAAAGTTGCATCCTATCAGAAATTATTCATGAGTTTTTGCAGTTTTTTATATACGGAATGCACGGTTAATCGATGAAAGGCAATCAATTGTCCTTTATAAACTACTGAAAAAATACCATATGGTGTCGGTGATTTCTCCATCAGCTCTTCTCTCGTTTGAAGATCCACCAGCACTGGCTGCAATCCTAATTTTTCGGCAGCTAATTGAATATTTTCCGTGGCGACGTCTACATATGGACATTGAAAGGAACGTAAAATCGTTAAATGAGGAAATCTCGTTAATCGTTCCTGCCAATTATCAGGAAAGTATGGCCGTTCAACGCTTTCATGAAATGGAAAGGCCCATAATTCAAAATCATTGAGTGCTGTTGCCATATGCTGAAACTGATGCTGTAAAAATAAATCCTTGCTTGGCGTCCAGGAAGTTTGGTCATTTGTAATGACCACCACTCCCTTTTTCCCACGTTCCTTGGCATCCTTTAAGCACCTCTTCAGTAATTGTGTACCATAGCCCTTACCCACTGCACTTACCCATAAACAGTGAATCACCACATAGCCATCTGCATGTACAACTCTTGAAGAGTATTCCGCGTCTGTATATTCTATAAAACCTACTTGTTTTTGATTTTCAAGTACTTGTATGTAATGTAAGCCCTTTTCAAATTGTTGATTAAGCCATTTGTTTTTGTTCTGATAGCCCTCTGTTTTTTTCTTGCTTCGTAAACAAAAGCTGCCCTTTCCCTCTAACAGCTCACTATTCATTTCAATCAGCTCTATATGTTGTGTCAATGCTAGTCCCCCAATCCGTTAATTGTACTAATTTTACCATTTTTAGTGAATCATTCAACGATCATCGGAATCGCCTTTTCACTTGTTGTCGCATATGATGCAAGTAATGACAAATGTAAGGAGGAAGAACAATGGGGAGAAATAATAAACCGAGCCAAGGCAATGAATCCATAGAAATTTATGCGGCTAAGCTATCCTATATTGGCACAGCCATTTCAACATTAGGGGATGGTTTACAAACCATTGCAGCAGGACTCGCATTAGAAGCGCTCCAAAACGCGAACAATGATTCTTCTCAAACTAATAATGGTAATGGAAATGGGCATCAAACAGTTAAAATAGATAATATGCAGAAACAAATTGATTATTTAATTGCTGAGCTTAAACACATCAAAAAAATGTTTAAATAACCTTTACATAAAGAAAAGTGTTGAAGACGTTTCTGCTTCAACACTACTGTTTTTTTTCCATTTTCTTATGTGTCCTTTGGATTTCCAATAATTCAGAAACCGTCACAAACTGATAGCCCTGTTTTTCAAGCTCCGGTATGATTTGTTCCATTGCCTGAACCGTTTGTGCTCGATTTCCCCCACCGTCATGAAATAGGACAATATTGCCTGCTTTCACACCTTTTAAAACGGTATTCACGATGCGATGAACACCTGGGCTTTTCCAGTCAAGCGTATCTAAATGCCAAGACCACATAACAACCTTATAGCCTTTTTTTGAAATTGCATCAATCATCGCATCGGTATATTGTCCTTCAACTGGTCTAAATAATGTTGGCTGATAGCCTGTAATCCCTGCAATCACTTCATCTGTTTGCTGTATTTCTTTCATTAAATTGGTAACATTTGTTCTTAAAGGGTGTGTATAGGTATGATTGGCCAATTCATGTCCTTCTTCGTACATTCTTGTAATCAGCTCAGGATTTTTTTCTGCATTTTGACCGACAATAAAAAAGGTTGCTTTTGCATTATATTTTTCCAATACATCAAGGATATCCGCTGTATATTTGCGATGTGGCCCATCATCAAATGTTAAGGCAATGATTTTTTCATCTGTCTGAATTTCCCAAAGAATTTGACCTGCTTCCTCATAATACTTTCTTCCTTTATTTTCAGAAGAACTCACTTTTACATAAAAAAGCGACACTGTGATTAGACTAAGTGGTAGTAAAAGCAATAAAAACTTTTTCACATTTTCACGTCCCCAAATAATTATTTTCGTACTTTATTATTTGAGGATTTCCTAAAAAAATGCTTATGTTTCACATTCATTCATTAAAATTTGGTGGTGGATATGATGTGCCAGATGTTCCATATACTCCTCTATCAACCATCCCAATGTCCTTTGTTGTTGATTCATCACACATGGCTGGGCCAATGTCTCTTCATCAAGGTGGTCCAGTACATACATGATTTTTTTGTTGATGCTTGTCCACAACATTAAAATATCTTCTATCGGTAATTCCTGATAGCCCTGTAACGCGACCCATTGTACTTGGTCGTATGTAGTCACTACATAGGGTGAAGCTTCATTCTGAACTTGAAGAAATCGTTCAAGATTGACAATAGCCGAATCACATCAATGACCGATTACTTCTTTTTTGGACCATTTTTTTGGAGCAGGTCGTTGTGTTATTTCCGCTTCTGTCATCACACGAAATACTTCTGGTACTTTTATAAGCCAATAATGTAATTGTTCAACTGTCTTTTGCACGAAGGTAACTCCCTTCTGAAACAATTGTTACGTAATAATCTAATAATGCAATCACTGCCTGCACCCGCTTATGTTCGATTTCAATTTTAAAGGAAATCCATATAATGGCGACATTAAAACTCAAGACGGCTAATGCAACGATTTGGACAAGCGACATGCCGATCATGAGCTTGCTATTCATGGTTGTAGCAAGCAATGTAAACACGGATAAAATAACACCACTCATGGTAATAAACATGGGCTTCATGCGTATTATCTCATTTGCCTGTACCTTTAACAGATGGACAATAAATCGCAGCTCTTGCCTTGTATATTGTTGCTGAAGGATAACAAAATAGGACTGATACACATCCTCATCAAGCTTTTTATGCAATATATTTTTATGCATCTTTTGCACAAATTGATCACAGAAATCGTTCGCCAACGCTTGCTCTGGCTGTAGCTGTTCTTCTTTATGTTCTATAAAAGCGACCCTCAAACCCCCTCACCCTCTCATATTAAAACTTTCACTCCATTTACTATATGAAGGAAAGAGAGCCGTGTAGTACGAATTGAAGCAAAGTCGTTTATTTTTGAGAGTCTTTTTGCCGCGCTCTACTTAATCCAAAAATAGCTGTTGCGAAAACATAAACTACCGTACAAAGCCACATTATCACCCCATTCCAAGCGCTTTTAGCAATCGTAATATTCGCTAATAGCGCTATTTGCATGATACAAACGGCGATATAAAGCATAAATGTGTAATTCAACCGAGAACCTCCATTTTCTAAGATCCAAAAGCGAAAACAAGATCCGTCTCGCAAACTATTTCTCCATCTACCATTGCAATCCCTCTGCCTTTCCCAACAGCGCCCTTCACACGCGTAATCTCCACTTCTAGATGTAGCTGATCACCAGGCTTTACTTGCTTTTTAAAGCGACAATGATCGATTCCTGCCAATAAACCTAATCTTCCCTCATTCCCAGCCTTTGTCAGCATAATCACTGCACTAACCTGTGCTAATGCTTCAACAATTAGCACACCTGGCATCACAGGATACTGTGGAAAATGACCTTTAAAAAACTCTTCATTAATCGTTACATTTTTCAACCCCACTGCGCGCTTGCCCTCTTCTAACTCCACAATACGGTCTACCAAAAGAAATGGATATCGGTGTGGCAAAATAGCTTGTAATTGTTGACTTGTTAACATATGAATTCCTCCAACGTATTTTTATAATCTTATTCTATCACTAAATATTAGTACTAGGTAATAAAATTTCATTAGTATTATTCATTAGTTTTCTGAATTATTTTTCATTATTTTTTCAATATTTCTTTATCGACAGCCACACAATAGCTAGAATATAATATTCCATGCATTCACCCTAGAATGATTAGTTTATTAGAATAGGATGGTTTCGCATGTTATCTTTTATCGCAATAGTTCTTTTATTATTTTTAATTCCAGGTCCTGCAGTTATTATTACCATTACACAAACATTAAAAAGCGGAAAAAAGAATGGTATTTATACAGCTTTAGGTATCGGTCTTGGTGACTTGGTTCATACATTAGCGGCTGTTTTAGGTCTCTCTGCTATTTTAATGAAATCTGCCACTGCCTTTGAAGTGGTGAAATATATTGGTGTGGCATACCTTGTTTACTTAGGCATTCAGATGCTCCTCACAAAGCCAAAGAAAATAGAGCAACCGACTGTCGAACAAAGTCCTGCTAGTACTTCATTCCGTCAAGGCTTTTTAGCAGAAATCCTCAATCCAAAGACGGCACTGTTTTTCCTAGCCTTCCTACCGCAATTTGTTCAGCATAACGAGCAATCTGTCACAAGCCAATTGCTAACACTCGGTATAACATTTGTCGTGATGAGTGCTTTATATACAATCCTACTCGCAGTAATTACAAGCTTCATTGGCGAAAAAATCTTTACAAAAACAAGCGGTAGCTCACGCTGGCTCGAAAAGACAGTTGGCTTCGTTTATATCGGTCTCGGTGTCCGTTTAGCATTACAGACACAAAGTAGATAAATTGGAGAAGAACACAAAAAGTGTTCTTCTTTTTTTGCAGGAAAATGGAGTTTTAATAGCCAATAATATTAAAAAGGAGGGTTACATTTGAATCAACGTCAAGAAAATCTATTTCAGCAGCTAGCCAATTATCGTGGCGAGCTGCTTCACTTACTCGAGCATGTATCAGAAGAAAAAGCGAACATCATCCCAGCTGGATTTCATAATAATATTCGCTGGAATATGGGTCATGTTTATCTCGATCAATATTTATGGATAGAGGCATTAACAAAGGAAAAGGATACAGATTTAGAAGCTCTCAAGAAATGGTTTGGCTTTGGTACATCGCCAAAGCATTTTGACGACGAAACGCCATCCTTCGAGGAATTAAAGAAGTATTTAGCTCAGCAGCCTGAACAATTAAAGGAACAGTATGGCCATCGATTGTCAGAGGAATTCCCTCCTATTGATATGGGTATGCAAACCATTGAACAAGTACTGTTACGCACCATCTTTCATGAAGGTATGCATTTACAAGCGATTTTAACCATTTATCGATGCCTAAACGAAGCAACAGACCGAGTTTGATACTGGGTCTGTTGCTTACTTGTTTATTGGTAGTTTTCAAGATAGTTGCCTTTGTCAAAAATTTCTTTCGGACTTAAGGCGGTCCATTCCTCTATCGATACATTGGGATGCAAATCCAGATAGGATTTTACCATTTTATAGCCTTCACTATACCCATATTGATAGGGTAGATCATTTCCACCTCTAATTATATCTAATGCACGATTCAGATCAGGCTTATCCAAATCTACTGCAACATCTGCCCAGTAGACTTTGTTATAATCTAAATCAACTCGCGTAAAGTTCAAATCAGGATAAACCAATTTTTCAAACATCACAGCCCTTCCTTCAAATATGAGATGATCTAACACTTTATCTTCACCACGTGGGCGGTTTTCAGTTGCAACACTATGATGATATTCATGAGCGATAATGGCCCTGATAGATTCATCGGTATAATATTTATTATAGAGGGCTGTTATTTTACCTGCACCAATCGTTACCATATTGGCGTTAACATCTGTGGCTGGAAACACACATACCGTTGTTTCATTATTAGTTGGAAGAAATTCAGAAGATTTGAATAGACCCTCTTTGAAACTCTTTTCAGTTGCTTCCCTATCAATTTTTTTGCTTAATAATTGATTTTCTTTCAATTGTGTGGGCGTGATATTCAACACCGTCTCAGCCATATTTATATATTCACCATTCTCAAAACATGCACTATAAACTGGATCAACAACCTCTTCTCGATAGATGTCCAATGGCGAACGATCTGGGTCACTGTCTACCTTTTCCGTATAGTTTTGAAAAAGCTCATAAGCATGAATAATTTTAAATGGTTGCTTTGTTTCAGGATGTTCGAATGAAACCGTGATATTTTCTACATCTGGTTTCTCATGAGAAGGCTTTTCTGTTTGCGCACAGGCACTAAGTATGAAGCATAACATCATTAATACGATAAAACCCTTTACACAATTCATCCTTTTCATCCGTCCTTTTCATCAGGAAATAATTTAACCATGCTAACGTTCATCAACGATATGCCCTGTCGCTCGACTTTTTGTGTTTGCATGATTTGGTATCCTTTCCGTTCAAAAAATGGTCTCGCTGTAAGACTAGCATCCGTGTAAATATAGGTAAGAGCAAGTTTTCTTGCATCTGCTTCTAGTAAATCTACGATGGCTGATGCAATCCCCTGTCCTTGAAAATCCTTATGGACATAAAGTCGATCTAAATAGCCCTCCATTGTCATATCCCCAAAGCCAACAATTTGATGATGCTTCCGTGCGACATAGGTCTTATTATGTCTTAAAGTCTTTTGCCAAGTCGCTACTTTAACTGGCTGTATGGCTAACGGTGCCCAAGCCTCCAATTGGGCCTGTGAATAATCTTTTGCGTTTACACTATGTACGGTTTCGTAAAATAATTGCAGAATTTCTTCTAAATCATCGTCATGATAGTTTGTAAAATGAAGCATCTATACACCCCTTTTCTCGCAATCTATTATACCAATGATAGGATATTTATGTAAAATTATAGCAAGCTTATAGATCCCTATAATCTATAAGCTTTTGTTCTACTGTTTCGGTGTATTGGCTGTCAGCGGATTCGCATTGGCAACTAATTGTACAGGCGTGGTTGTTTGTTGAAAGCTATCCTTTTGCCCTTGATTCGATTTTCCGTAGCCTTTCATCACAGCAAATAATGCCGCACCAACAATGCCCCATGTCAAAAACTTCATTTAAAAAACCTCCTTTCAGCGTTAGTATTCGAGAACAAATACAGATTATACGCTGTCAAAAAGTAGCTATTAGCGATGGTGACTTTGTGTCATTATGCATCTGATAATTAAAAAGGTTATTGAATTTAGAGAAAAAATAGTAATATTTTTATTATATATTGAAGAATATTATGGTAAAATTTCCGGTGGTGGTAAATGTTAAAATATAAGGAGGCTATATACCATGAAAAAATTTTTTACAGGGCTATTTTTAACATCTACATTATTTGTAGCAACACCTGCTGATGCCGCAACGACACAAATCAAAATCGACGATGTTGTGGTAAAATCTGATACAGCACCCGAGCAAAAAAACAATCGAACAATGGTGCCATTACGAGTGATCAGTGAAAATCTTGGTGCGCAAGTTCATTGGCAGGATTCACAAATCACCCTTTCAATGGATCAAACAACTATTAAATTGAATCTTAATAACCGAACAGTCATTAAAAATGGTCAAAAAGAACAATTGGATGTACAACCATACATGAAAAACAATCGCACCTATGTACCAATTCGCTTTATTGCTGAAACATTCGGCAGTCAAGTGCATTATAATGATGGCACAGTAAATATTACGACTGAACCATTGCTAATTGAAGATGAAAAAATCAAGGTACTACGCTATGAATACCATATGACAATGGGTGGTGTCATTCAGGACATCAAGGGCAATGCCTATCACCAAGCACTTTTCAAAATTTTCCAAGAAAAGAAAGGCGACAAAGTAGAGGCTCCGAAAGATTATTATTGGCACCTCAATCTAGAAACTCCTGGATCTTATTACAAGCTTGGTCAATTTGATTTTATGAGCCATGATCAAAACAGTGTTCGACAATATGATATCTATACATTAAATCAACCTTTCCCAGAGGAATTATTACAAGGCTATCCTGAGTATTTACTCCATGATTTCGATGGCGATAACTGGTATATTTTCTCTGAGCAAGCAGTGAAGTCAATACAGCAGCTGATTAATAGTGCATATAATAATGGCTTTAGCAAAATAATTAGTAATACAGTCGCTTAAAAAAATTTTTAATGGCAGCTATACACAACATATTCTGTAAAAAGATGTGCAAAATATTCATATCAACGATTGATTGATGGAGGTTTGCCTCATGCAGAAATTCCTATCATTAAGTATAGCGCTACTATTCCTTTTATCTGCTTGTTCGTCGGAAGAAGCTCCGCCCAGCGAGGAAGCAGAAGCCAAAGAACAGACCGTAAATGCGCAGCCAAAAGAAAAACTAAACGTTTTGAACGATGATAAAGTTTGGGTAATGGCTGAGTAATGAGAAAAGCGTGTTTTGATATTTTTTATCAAACACGCTTTTCTTCACTATTTTTGTATAATCTGAATAAGGTTGCCACATGTATCATTAAAAACTGCTATTGTGACTTCTCCCGCTTTTGTCGGCTTAAGTGTAAATTCAACGCCTTTCTCCAGTAAACGGCTATACTCCTTTTCTAAATCAGCAACTCCAAACATTGTTGCTGGAATGCCTTCAGCGAAAATCCTCCTTTGATAGTCCTTTGCTGCAGGATGCTCATCTGGCTCAAGTAATAGCTCAGTGCCCTCTAAATCATCAGGCGACACAAGCGTTAGCCATCTATGTTTTCCTACTGGGACATCCTCCTTTTTTACAAACCCTAGCTTTTCCGTATAAAATGCCAGTGCCTTTTCCTGATCTTGTACAAAGATACTGTTGACAATAATATTCAATTGCTTTTCCTCCTTTTAAGTCGTTTAAGAAGCATCCTTCACACGTAAACTTTACTCTACCCATCCTTTCAGTAAATCTTTAAGTGGTTCCTTATTGAAAAGAATGACTCGATATTTTCCCTTCCGCTGTGATAGGACGAGTCCAGCACTCTCCAAGACAGACAGATGCTTAGCAATCCCCTGCCTCGAAATTGAAAGTTCATGTTTCATTAGAAGACGCACCGTCAATTCATACAACGTCATCTCATCACACTCAGCCAGTTCATCTAATATAAGTCTCCGAGTCGAGTCCCCTAGTGCTTTAAAAACAGCGTCTTTATCCCAATTCATAGCTTGATTATAGGCAACTCTATGGTTGCATGTCAACTATAAGCAACTTGTGGGTTGTATGATTTTTGTACGTGTGGTCTCCTTATTTGAACAGGGTGAATCTTTAGGAGCGGGGCTCTAGAGTAAAAAAAACAGCAAGCCTGAGTTAGCTTACTCAGGCTTGCTGTTTTCTTCGATCGGTAACACTGTAGAATATTTAATTTCTCGTAAGGATAAATTCGTTTGAATTCTAGAAACGCCAAGCTTATTTAATTTTCGAATAAATTGATTTAAGTCTTGGCGGTCTCGAATTACGACCTTTAACAAATAATCATAGGCACCTGTTAAGCAATGACATTCCAAAATTTCGGTCATTGTTTTCAAGCTGTTTTCTAACTCCTCTATTTCCTTCTCCTGATGAATATTTGTGCTCATAAATATATAGCACAATAAATCAAACCCTAGTTTCTCCTGATTTAAAATTGCGACTTGTTGATCAATATAGCCTTCATTTTCTAGACGTTTCACCCTTGTATGGGTTGCTGGTGGGGACAGATTCACACGTCTAGCTAATTCCGCATTGCTAATGTGAACCTCTCGCTGCAAAATCGCTAATATTTGCAGATCGACATTATCTAATCCTTTATTTTTTATATCCTCCATTGTTTTCTCCTCTTTTGATTATTTTTAGACAAGGAAGTTTTTAATGCGATTTCAAAATATTATTTTGATATTCATTAAATAACTTTCGATTATTTTGATTTTATTCAATTCTACAAAATATTATACTGATAAATCACTAATAGTGCTATGATTCTTATTATACATAAAAGCAAAAGGAGTGTACCTACACTGTGGTTAAATTTTATATGGGCTTAATGCTTGTCACGAGCTTACTATGGGGAGGCAATTTTGTTGTGGCTAAGACGCTAGTGGCTCATGCCTCTCCAATGACCTTAACGTTGGTCAGATGGCTGATCGCAGTGATCGTCCTGCTACCGTTAGTTTGGTGGAAAGAGAAGAGATTGGTTCCTGCTAAAGCCGCTCTTGTGCCATTATTCCTGATGGGCATTACAGGTGTTGCCTTGTTTAATATATTTCAATTTTTAGCGTTGGAACGAACAACATCCACGAATGTTGGTCTTATTTCTACAATGAATACCATGTCCATCGCCCTTTTTTCCTTCGCCTTTCTGAAAGAAAAAATAAATGGCTTGCAACTTCTGGCGATGGTACTCTCTTTAATTGGTGTTTTTCTTGTCCTTTCGAAAGGAGATTGGCAGCTGTTATGGCACTTCCAATTGAATACAGGAGATTTATGGATGGTGGCAGCCGTTTGCGTATGGGGACTTTATTCTGTATGTAGTAAGTGGGCTATGCAAACAACCTCTCCGTTAATGGCGACATTGTATGCAGGTTTGTTTGGGGTACTCATCCTAGTCCCATTCACGATTACGGATTTTACCTTCTCCGAAATCGACTCCTCTTTCATCCTTTCGCTTCTTTATACAGGGGTCATCTCTACAGTAGTTTGTATGGTATTTTGGAATATTGGCGTTCAACAATTAGGTGCCACAACCTCTGGTATTTTTCTAAACTTTAATCCTATTTTTACAGCATTGCTCGCCTTTTTATTTATCGGTGAACAGCTAAGCTGGCTGCAAGGTATTGGGGGAATCATCGTGATTTTGGGATGCTACTTATTCACACATTTTAAAACGAAGACGCCTCAGGCTGTGCTCTAAATTTCTATTTTTCAAACTTGCAAATAATAAAAGATGCATTCCCCCTCTTAAAACTCATCGAGAGGCAATGCATCTAATGAAGTAGATGTTTTTTTTTTACTACCACAAATGAAACACCGTTCCTTCGTGAAGCTTGCTTGTCATACGTAGACCTTGGCTTAATGGTGTTGCAATCTGATGGATAAAAGTTCTTTAGGCTGTAGTAGTTTTGCCAATTGCTCTTCATCCATTTCAACGCATTATCCGCTACGGTGATTTCGAGATGGGTATCAAAATTGATAATACGAATATGTATCGTTCCCCCGTCAGAAAGCTTTAACATTCCATGCTTTAATGCATTTTCAATTAATGGCTGGTTAGTCAGTGATGGGATGAGGACAGTTGTCTCCGACTTTAGTTGCCATACAACCTGAATACGCTTGCCAAAACGCTCCTACTGTATATAGAGGTAGACTTGAACCAACCTAAGTTCATTTTCTAGTAGAACAAGTGCTTCCACATTTTGAAAATTACTGGACTCTCTTAAAAAATCTCAATGCCTCTATTAATTTACTTGTCCGCTCACTATTTAATTCACTAAACCCGACAGGAAGTGGGTCTTTTTAATGACGGTCCTTTTTTAGTGAATGGCTGAAAAAGCAAACCAGTATTCATGTCTATCCACACATCTACAAAATCTGAACAATCAAAAAACTGGTGAGATTAACCCTAGACTACAGGTATAATGAAAGAAAACCAAAATTGATTGGAGATGCCATGAAAATTCGATTAGAAACATTAACACAGGGTGATTTTGAAAACTTATATGCATTTGAGGTTAAAAATAGGGCCTATTTTGAAAAAACAGTCCCAAGTCGAGGGGATGACTATTACGAATTACCAAATTTCATAAGAAAAAATGACATGCTTTTAGAGGAACAAGCTCAACAGCTATCCTATTTCTATCTAATAAAAAATGAACTTGAAGAAATTATAGGAAGAATCAATGTAATCGATATTGATAAGGAGCAACGATTAGGCCATATCGGTTATAGAGTAGGAAAAGATTTTAGTGGGAAAGGGGTTGCCCATACAGCCTTACAATTAGTATTAGACCTTATGCGCCAGCAAGGCATGCTCATCATTGAGGCACAAACAACAACGAACAATATAGCCTCTCAAAAAGTATTAGAAAAAAACGGTTTTAAACAATTGGATAGAAGCGGAGAATCATTTGAAATGAATGGTCAAAACTTCACTTTTACTTATTACCGGTGGATTAATTCCTAGGATGATCTGACAAACCGTATTGTCAGATCATCCAATTTAAAAGAATGTGCCTAATCTAATGAGACCTCTTTAATCGCTGTTTTCAATTCCTCTAAACTCTTAATCATTTGCAGTAAAGAATGATATTCAGCTGCATTCAAGTGATCACCATGCACTGTTATGTATCTTTTTATGCTACTTTCCATTGTTTGAATCTCTAGCATAGCATTATACTGAACGTCAGGTTCTTGGTGTCTACTCTTTTCTCTATTTTGTTGGTTTGGATTTTGGGGCACTGCGGTTTGATAGCTCCTTTAACATCTTGTATACCTCCATAGATATACATATTTTGCATGACAAATTACTAATAACGAAGGGTAATTATAGTATAATAGTTACCTTTTTATTCCTTTATAATTGTAAAAATACAATTATCGAAGCCTATTTTATAATATAGCACTCTACAAATTCTATACAACGCAAAAAAATCAAAATGAGCACCTAGCCATCTTGATTTTTTGCAGGTGGAAGCCAATAACTTTCACACCTTTTGTGGTGGAATAATGCCTGTTACAAGTAAAATAAAGAATACCAATCCAATAAGGAAAAATATCAGTGACGCTATAAATACGGGCCCAAGTTTAACCTTGAACCGTTCTCGCTCATGAATGATCCCTGTTTGTGCACTCACTTGGGATGTATAAAGCCTTGACATCGCTCCACCGCTACTCGAAAAGTAAAACGTTCCTAAGGTAAAGGCAATGCCGGTGAAAAACATCACTTCGATAAATCGCACAGAGAATATTGTGGCAACCCAGTACGTCAACGATATTTCTACAATCCATGCAATGATGATAATAATCATGTGTTTCCGTGGCATTAAAGGAGCCCCTTCCTTTTTTCTTTAGCTACTTCTACGCATCTTTTTAGAAAAAGTTTCATTTTTCTAAATATATTGTCTATAAGACTTATTTTGTTCTTAGAGATCATCAATCAATTGTATTAATTGTCGTTGAGTGAGTTCGCCTTTCACGCTGTGCTGTAATTTTCCTTCTTTATCAAAGATAAAGGTACTAGGATAATTCACCACTTCAAACGTTTTCTGTAGTACTCCCTCTTCGTCTAGGAAGATAGGAAATGATAAAGCATAAGTATCCTTAAATGCTGCCGCCTTCTTATAGCTATCATAGGCTGTGGCATTGATGGCTAGCAGCTCGACATCCTTTGATTTTTGTTGATAGAATGCCTCTAGTTCAGGTGCTTCCTGTTGACAAGGTCCACACCAGGACGCCCAAAAATTCACTACAACTATTTTGCCCTTATATGCTTCAAACGTTGTGGAGGATTGATCTAGCTTTGTTAAAGCAGTTTCATAATTAATTTGTTTGGTGCCATCCTCCAAAACAGCCATAGATGGTGTAAGAGATGCTTGGAAAAAAACATTTTTTAATGCCACACCAATAAAGATTGCTATGATAAGTGCAGAGATAATGAAACTTATTTTTTTACGATTCATACTTACTCTCCTTTTAAAATATACAAATATTTGTATATTTTACCATACTATCAACTAACAGAATATGAACTTTTTATAAAAAATAGCCCCTACTCTAAAAGTAAGGGCTACTCTTTCTTACGTGAATGATGTTTTATTTTTATAGGCAATCACACTTACGAGAAGTAGCATACTAGCTGAAAGGAAAAAAACAACTCGTATCCCATACCATTCTGACAACATGCCCATCATTAAAGATGAAAGGCCGAATACCCCTGTCACAATGACATTCAACGATGTATACACCGTTGGTAATTTCTCCTTTGAGACACTTGTTTGAATGATGGTTTGCTGTGGAATGTTTTTTAATTGCCCACATAAGCCAATCAGCAAAGAACAGAGTAAAGCCATCAATGGTGTAATACTAACCGCAAAGAATAATGTAAAAATAGCGGACAACAGCGCACCTCCACTTATGAACATAGCTTTCTTACGCTCAATAAATTTGGTCCATCTTAAACAAATCATACTCCCTATAATCATGCCAATAAAAAAAATGCCGTTGAGATAACCCCACCATTGAGAAGAAGCCTGCAATGCTTCTTCTACAAAAACAAGTAAAATCGCTGCGACCCACACTGCACCTGCCATTGATTCCAGTAAATCCATTCGTGCAGCTACCTTTAGTACAGGTGTTTGATGAATGGATTGCCACCCCTGCATAAATAACACCCATTTCTTTTTTTCTGGACGTTCCATACGTGCCACATCTGGTAAAAGCTTTAAAAGCAATGTTGCCATGAAAAAAAGGACGACAACGCCCCATATAAGCTGTGATGGTGTAAAGAGAAGCAGCAAGGAACTGCCAACAAACCAAGAACCCACCTGAATGGATTGGATAACCGTTTCTGCAATACTATTTGCTCGCAATAAATCCTTTTCTTCCACATAATGAGGCAGCAAGGATTGACGAATAGGATTGGCACAACCATCCAAAAACGCAACCATCGCAATCAATAAAAACACAAAGCCAATCATCGGCTGGTCGCCTACCCATTGTACATACAAGGCAAGGCCCAAAATGACAGCGGTTTTAAAGCCTTGAGAAATAGTTAGCAATTGATTCAACGACACTTTTGTCGTAATAAGAGGTGTTAGCAGACTGGAAATCAACATACAAGTAGTAATAATAAACGGTACGAAGGAAGTAGCAATCGCCGAGTTGGTGAAACGATAAATTATACTAATCACGCTTACTATATAGAGAATATCACCAATATCCGCTAAAGATTGACCTGTCAATAAAAGTGAAAAAGATCGGTTTTTAAACACGTTTTATCCCCCAAAATTAAGATTTTATTTTTTCTTGGGAGATTTTTAAATTGGACGAACCTGCATGTCTGAACTCCTTTTTACGCCTAGTTGAAAAAACGATGGGGGATTTCATTTTTTTCAAATTTCTATGCGTGATTTTGATTAAATTTCATGAAAATTCTAAAGTATTTATCTTATTTTAGCATTACTTCCACTTTGTTGCCAGCACGCAAAAAGACCAGGTGTTCTCAAAAAATTTGAGCCCTGGTCTTTTTGTGAAAAGTGAAACCTACTAGTTTGCTTTAGTGTTTTGTATTCTACTAGTACAGTAGTCGTGCCAGCTTGGCAAAGGTTACACATTTTTGAAGAAAAATTCACGAAACTTATTTTTCTTGTTTTAAGTTGTTCGCCTTTAATGCCTGCTTGTAAGGAGCAACTTGCGACAAACACTTTGGCTTCACCTATTAAAGTTTTTATGAATTTAAGCTACTGCTCACATTTTCCTTACAATATAATGCTACGGACAATGAATCAAGCTATCCTATTATTTCACAAACAGTTTTGATATTTCTTCAGGCGGATATGGTTTGGTTAAGTATTTTTTAATTTGAAATTGGTCCACCATTTCTTTTACCTCATCTAATGCTGAGGATATAATAATCGGTATCTCTTTTGTATGCTCTCTTTCTCTTAGTGCACGGACTAAATCCCAGCCGCTCATTTCTTCGCCCAGCATTATGTCAATCACAATACCAAGTAAAGGCGTATTGAGTGTATCTTCAAAAGCTTTTTTTGGGTCATGATGATGAATCACGGTAAAGCCATTGCTTTTTAGCTCTTCAGACAACAGTAGAGCTAAGCTTAAGTCATCCTCAACAAGCATAATGTTTAAGCCATTGCTATCCCCCATTACATCCTCTTCATCGAAGGTGATAGTGTTATTTGCAAGTGGTAAAGTAAAGTACACAGTAGTACCTTGTCCCTCTTCTGACTCTATCCATATTTCTCCCTCATGCTTTAAGATGATTTCTCTACAAATGGAAAGACCCAGTCCAGTTCCTCCTATTTTACGTCTTAAACTATTATCGATTCGTTTGAATTTTTGGAACAACTGAGCAATATCCTGTTTAGATATGCCAATGCCCTCATCTTTTATACTCACTTGGATGCTATTATTTTTGTTTTCTAACAAAATCTCCACATCCCCACCTTGTGGAGAAAATTTAATCGCATTTCCTATTAAATTAATAAATAATTGGACGAGTCTATCTTGATCTGCATTGACATAGACCTCTCTTGCCTTATCAATTAGATGGACATTATGCTTTTGCTCATGTCGGAAGCGATTGACAATTTCAAAGGCTATTTCATTTAATTGTAGTGTCTCCATGTTATATTGCTGCTTGCCTGACTCCATTCGCTGTAAATCTAAGAAGTCATTTATAAGATTGGTTAGTCGTACCGCTTCTCTATGAATTGTATCGATATATTTATTTTGTCGTTCGGGTTTTATATTTTTCGTTAACAGAAGCTCTGTAAAGCCAAGTACGCTCGATAAAGGCGTTCGCAGTTCATGACTTACCGTACTCACTAATTCGGATTTCATTTGATCTACTTCATATTCTCTTGTAATATCACGATGCACAAAAATTGTGCCTACTTTTTCCTGTCCATCAAAAAGACAAGTTGCATACACCTCGACAAAGATTTCATGTTCAGCCGTCATACAATAGCGGCATTTTCGTGTCTCCTCAAAGCTCTCCATAATAGATGCCTCTAAAAATTCAATTAATTCATCAGGTTGGGCACTACATTTTTGAAAATGCTGTAGCCAATCCTTTTTAGGGATACTTGTTTCTGTTGTCAAGTTAAGGAGGTTGACAATACCACATAGCGCTCTATTGATAAGAACGGTATCGCCTGTAGCAGAAACTAATTGGATTCCTTCGTTGACATTATCAATAATCGTTTGATTTAACGTCCTCGATTTTTCTACCTCTTCATACATAAGAATACGTTCAAATGCGATGGACACACGATTTAATAGTCCGTTTAAACTATCTATATCCCGATCATTATGGGGATGCCCCTCTCGTGTCGCCATTAAAATAGCGACTAGCTCTCGTTTAGAATTAAACACGGAAGAATACAAGTCATAGGCATAATAAGACTCTTGTGCAATTCCTTTTTCATTTGCTGTCAATTGACGTGTAATAACAAAGGATTTTTCCTGCTTTAATCGTGCTTGTTTATCCATGCCAAAATTTTCAACTAGGGCTGCAGCAGATTGGTGTGATAAACCTTTTGTCGCATAAACATTGCCCTCCATCCAATACAGCACACTCGTATCATATTGATAAATGTCGTTTAAATAATTATGGAGATTATCGATTAGTTTCTGTTTATTTAACGTAAAGGTTAGTACATGATTTAATTGATTATACTTTTCTAAATAATTTAATGAATTTTGTAATTGTAGCTGATTTTCTTGAAGCTCGTCCTGCTGCGCTAAAAGCTCCTCATTTTGAGTGGTCAGTACCTCTTCCTTATCCTGAATGGAGAGTATCATTTTAAGAAATGAGTTCGCTAGAATGCCTAACTCATCCTCCTTTTGTACAAGATTACCTAAATCAATAGATTTCCCTGACGCCAAAGCGTTTGTCGCAAGTGTTAATTGTTCAATTGGTCGAATCATATTATTCAGCACTTTTCGTAAAATGACCCCAACAAATAGTAAAATGAGACCGCTAATCATGAGCGAAATAAAAGTAAATAATTGCCCCTGCTCCACTGTCTTGCTAAAAATTTGGTTTAAGGAGTGGTCTGTTTTTTTCTTATAGGATTTTGTATAGGCAATAAATTTATTGACAAGGTCATTTGCGCCACTATTCGAAAGCTCTCGCAAAGCCTCATAATCCCCCATCTTCGCAAAGCTTAACCCTTTTGGGAGAGTAACCGTTTTATAATTATAATGAAAATCAACTAGCTCATTATAGAGCCCTCGTTCTTCTTCCGTTAAATCCAGTTGCGAAAACTTCTGTAATAGAACTTCGAAATTCTCCAAATTTTCATACAATAACTTTAATTCCTGCTCATTTTGAAAGGCATAGTAGCCCCTTGCTCGAAAAAATATGCCATTAAAGTTTTCTTCCAATTCATCCACAAGCATTGATTTTTCATACATTTGCTCTCTCTTCTGCTGTAAGGCATTTTGACTTGCATTGACTACGACAAGAAAGGCAGCAATGATGATTAAAAAGCTAACAACTAGAAAAAGCAGCATTTTAAAGAATTGGCTGCGTATACTTTTATTCAGCAAGGGTGTCGACTTAATCATTTAAGATGTCCTCCACCAGGTTCATTAGCTTAATGGGACTAAACGGTTTGGACATAAAGTAATCTGCCCCTAAGTCAAATACCTTTTGACGATCACTTTCCTGTGATTTTGCTGTCAGCATGAGAATAGGCATTGACATTTTAATCTCTTGTGGGAGAAGCTCGATCACCTCAATTCCTGTTAAATTCGGCATCATATAGTCGAGTATCATTAAATCATAGGAGCTTTCCATCATTTTTTTTAGGGCTTCTTCGCCATCCTCTGCCTCATCAATATCAAATTCTAAATCTTCTAATGTTTCACGTATTAACATGCGTAATATTTCTTCATCATCTACTACTAAAATTCTAGCCATCCTGTCTTTTTCTCCCTTTCCCATTAAAGAAACATTTGATGAATTAAACGAACAATACGTTCCGATACTTCAGCCACATTAAACGGCTTCACAATATAATCATCCGCCCCATTAACGAAAGCCTTCATGACGTATTCTTCCCCCACACGTGAAGTTAGCATGGAGACGATTACATTACTTGAAGCATGCTGCTCTCTTATCTTACTCAGCACCTCGATGCCGTCCATTTGCGGCAATATCCAATCTAATAAGATAATGTATTTGCATGCAGGGTCATACCAATTGGATTCCAGAAAACTAATGCCATCAGGAAATGATAATGTTTCAATCCTATAATCGTCATTTTCCTCCAAATGCTTAAAATGATTGGTAATCAGATCACGAATAATATACACATCATCAATGACAACGATCTTAATTTTCACCTTTCTTTTCTCCACAGCAGCTACGTTATCAAAGATGATCGTTTGATTTCTCCCTAATTGCTTGGCCGTATAAAGTGCTTGATCTGCCTCTTCTAGCATCTTTTTAGGATGTAAATTAGTAGAAGTGGCTTCCGCAATTCCACTCGAAAATGTAACATGGAAGCTAGTTCCATTTGCTGTAAATGTCTTTTTCTCCATGGAGGTACGAAGTTTTTCAATAAAAATAAATGCCTCTTTTTTAGTTGTACGAGGCATTAAAATTACAAATTCTTCTCCACCATAGCGACAAGCAATTTCTTCAGCTCCTTTTAGCTCCTTCACCAATGAAGCGAAACCCTTAAGCACCTCATCCCCCACTAGGTGACCATATGTATCATTTACTTTTTTAAAATAATCTAAATCGATCATCGCAATTGAAAAATGTTCTTTGTTTTGCTGATGGTGTTTAATGAAAAGCTTCATTTGCGATTCCATAAATTTACGATTATAAATTTGGGTTAATTCGTCAATGACGATAGCCTGTTCTAATTCTCTTTTATAGGCTAAGCGATTGGAAACATAAGCGATTAATAGCTCTTCATCAATGGGCTTTGCCATAAAATCCATAGCACCCATTTCCAATGTGCGAATACGATTTTCTTTACAATCATTACTACTAATCACTGTCACAAACATAAGCTCTTTTTTCGTCTTTTTAATATTGTCTAAAATAGAAAAGCCATTAGAATCTGGAAGCATGATATCTAGAAATACGATGGATGGTTGCAATTCATAAATTAACGCTAATCCTCGTTTACCATTATGAGCTGCAATGACAGAGTAGCCCTTTTTCTCTAAAACATTTTTTAAATAGGAAATAAATACAACATCATCATCTATTATCAGAATAAAATCTTGTTTTGCTGGATTTTTAATGATGGTTGTAGGATGTTCCATATGTTGTGTCATTGAATCATTTTCTTTATAAAAATGGACGCTTTCAATAAATGGAGCAAGAAACTTTTTCCATTCTGATTGGGTCCATTGCTTGTTACTATCTTCATTCAAAAGCTCTAGCTTTTCACGAGCAATCGACGTTAATTCATGTAAACCGATTGATCCAGCGGTGCCTTTTAACGTATGTAAAAATGAATAGAGCTCGTCTTCTCTAACAAAGTCACTATTATCCCATTTTTGTAAATTTTCACATATACGTGTATAAACCATTCGGTGATATTTAGCTGTTTCCATCCTATTTCTCTCCAATCAATCATACTTCTATAAATTATAACTTACTATTTTGTAAAAACCACGGCAGATTTTGAACGTTTATTGTAATGAATCCCTTACTCTAAGCCCATCTTTAGCTGGTCTTAAAAGAAAGGGTTCAAACTTTGCTCTTTTCGATTGACTTATAGAAGCGTTTAATGCTAAATTTACTAAAGCAGTAATTTACTAAATTACTAAATTCGAAATGATAAGGAGTACGGATACATGAAAATTCCAACACATTTAAAACATAAACCTGTCATCGTGGCAGAAAATTATGCCAATATTGATGGGCGCACGGCTTATCAAACAGATGCACAAGGGCTTTCCCTTGGTCTGGCACAATGGAATGATCGAGGAAAGGTTGATATTTCTGCGAAGGTTTGGCGGCATACAGGTGGCAAGTGGTCTCGCCAATCAGAAGAACTTCCCCTACACCGCGTACTTGATCTCGCTATTTTAGTGTGTGAAACGGAACTTTATTTTAAGGAGGCTTATCGTCATGAGCATTTATATGATGAAGAAAACCCTGTAATTAATCGTGTTGGCTTACAGGGAGATGCCATGACTGTGGAAGTTTGCACAGAAAATGAACAGATTAAAGAGGATATTCAGCTTTTTCAGCAAGCACTTAATAATGATGGTGAGCTAATTGGTGAACGCCTACGCACACTTTCAAGAATCTTAAAAGAAATGGGTTATTAAAACTCAAGAGGAACTTAATGATGAACGAACAAATGTTACAGGATGATCAACAGCTACGCAAAGCTTTTTTTAATTTCTTAATTCCCGTGATGCTAGCGAATGTGCTGCAATCTGTTGGCCAAGTTTTTGCTATGTTTATCGTCGGACGCAATTTAGGGGTCGATGCCCTAGCAGCCATTTCGGCATTTTTTCCATTTTTCTTCTTTTTAATGGCCTTTGCAATTGGCATTGGTTCAGGAAGCTCTATTTTAGTCGGGCAAACATTTGGGGCTGGTAATCATGCCAAAATGAAAGAGGTTGTTGGTGTAACACTCGCCTTTACAACTATTTTATCCATCGCTGTCGCGATTTTTGGTGGCTTTTTCATCGAATGGATTTTACGTTTTATGCAGACACCTGCGAATATTTTAGACATGAGTATTAGTTATGCCCAAATACTTTTCTTCACGTTACCTATTATGTTTTGGTATTTGGTGTATACAACCTTTATGCGAGGAGTCGGCGATTCCAAAACACCTTTTCTATTCTTAGTAATTAGTGTTGTGTTAAATATCGCCTTCCTCCCCCCTTTAGTATTCGGATGGTTGGGGTTGCCTGCGTTCGGCTTAAATGGGGCTGCCTATGCTTCTGTGTTATCAAACCTGGTGACAATGATTCTGTTGTTAGCCTATTTGCATAAGACAAAGCATTTACTACGTTTTGATAAAACAATCTTACAGCATTTTAAATTAAAGAAAGATATTTTAACGTCCTTATTAAAGCTAGCCATTCCATCCAGTATTAGCATGGTTGCCATTTCAGTAGCCGAAATTGCCGTTATTGGCTTTGTGAATGGCTATGGTTCGGATGCTACTGCCGCTTATGGCGTTGTCAATCAGGTAGCTAGCTATGCACAAGTCCCAGCAATGAGTATTGCCATTGCAACATCTGTCTTTGTAGCACAGGCGTTAGGGGCTAATTCTACAGAGATGATTAAAAAAATCCGTCAAATGGGTGTGCGCATTAATTATCTTCTAGGTGGCGCGATCATACTCATTATGTATCTGTTTGCAGAGCCTATTTTGGCTTTCTTTATCGATTCACATGAGACTGTGCTTATTGCCAAGAATTATTTATATATCGCCTTTTGGAGCTATTTAATTTTCGGACACACACAAACTGTTTCTGCTACAATGCGTGCCACTGGTGTCGTATTATGGCCAACTATCTTCTTAGTCATTACGATTTGGGTTGTACAGGTACCATTAGCGTTCCTATTATCTCACCATACGTCACTAGAACTAAATGGCGTTTGGTTAGCCTATCCAATCACCTTCTGCGTCCACTTCATTATGCAATATGCATACTTCAAGCTAGGCTGGCAAAAACGAACATTAAAAGCTATGCTGAGCGAATAAAATGGAAGAGGGCATGCCATATGGTGCCCTCTTTTTATTATGGCAACAAAATAACCAGGCACTCAAAATTGAGCCCTGGTCATTTTGTGAAAAGTGAATGTTACTACTTGCTTTAGTTCTTTTGTATTCTACTAATAGAGTAGTCGTTTAACATTGAAAAAGGTTACAACCAATTTCAATTTTTTTCTCACTTTTTAGCAGTTACCAAAATAAGGCGAACTATAGAAAACGAACTGTATACTTTGAATACAAATCTCCTTCTAAACCGTATCTAGATGTTTAATTTTCCTTGCAATGCTGTAACTGCTGCGCCTGCAATCAATACCCTGTTGTGATGAGGGGCCACATAGATTACACCTCCACGTTTAGAAAGCTGCTTGCTGACAAGTTGTTGTTTAGATAATTTCTCACACCAATAAGGGCCTAGTGCGCCATGACTTGATCCATTTACCTGATCCTCATCAATGCCTTGTGCTGGAGAAAAAAAGCGAGATACGATATCGATGTCTTCTTCCTTCGATTGACTAGTTAGACATATACCTCGAACAGGAAACTGCTTCATCGCAGAAAAGTCAGGTTCAAACTGTACAATTAGGTCTTCATTGCCTACTTCCACGATATAATCCAATTCGGTCCTCCCTACAAAGATGGGCTTACATCCTAACCAGTCCTCCAATGCTGAAGGACATTCCATTTCAGCAATTGGATACGTTTTGATGGCGATTTCCACTCGTTCATGTTGCCACTTGGCATGTAAAGGACCACTTGCTGTATGAAATGTAATTGTGTGCTCCTTTGGCACAATTCCTTGCTGCCAAAGGACAAAGGCACTAGCAAGGGTGCCGTGACCACAAATGGGTATTTGCCTATTTGGCGTAAACCATTTCAGCGTAAATTCAACCTGTCTTTTTTCAATAAAGGCTGTTGTCGGGACAGGTATCTCCTGTGCAATTTTTTGCATGGTCTCCTCAGAAACTTCTTCATCTAATAGACATATTGCTGCAGGATTCCCTTTATATAGCTCATTCGTAAATGTATTAATTAGCCAATATGAAATACTAGTCACCGTTCTCCCCTCCTTGCCTCATCATACCTGAAAATTGTTTCATTGGATATAATTTTCCAAATACTATTTCCTCAGCTAGCACTTTATAAAAAAGCCATCTTTTGTCTAAGCTAACACTATAAAATACAACTGAAGAGCAATTCGAGTGGAGAAACCATGAAAACTTATTTCAAATTTTTATTGATCATCGGATTGACGACATTACTCGTAGGATGCTGGGATATTACGGAGCCGCAAAGAATGTACTATATAAATGCAGTAGGTGTAGACTACGAAAACGACGAGTATATTGTCTATTTACAAGTGATTAATTTCGCTGATGTCGCGAAATCTATACAACCTAGCGCAACGGTGGCGCCTGCTGAAGTAGGACGTGCCACTGGTAAAACAATAGAAGAGGCAATTTACAAATTATATCGCTCCTCGGATCAAGAAATTTTTTGGGGGCATATGCGATATATGATTTTTTCAGAGCAGGCTATGGAAAATGAACACATTATTCCTGTCATCGATACATTCATACGCTTTCGTGATACTAGGTATCAAATCTGGGTGTATTGTACAAAAAACCCAGTTGAAGATATATTGCTTGTCACACCAATCTTAAGAAATTCGTTATCCTCATCAAAATTAAGTAACCCAATCAACCCAACAGAACAAGAAACATTTATCGAACCAAAAGACTTAAGAGATGTTGTCATTGGCTTAAATGAGCCAAGTTATGAAGTAACAATTCCTTATGTGTCCATTAAAGACGATTGGGAAACAGATGAGGAGCAAGTTGAGGAAACCTATTTTTCAGGGGTTGGTGTCCTATCGAAAGATGGCTTTAAGGGGTTCGTGCAAGACACTGCGGCTCGCGGCAGTCAATGGATGCATAACTATACTAATCGCGGGGAGATTACCTTTCAATTAAACACAAGTGACCAGGAAGAACTAACGGTTAGTATTGAGAAAATACATGTCGATGTGGAACCACTTGTCAAACAAGAGGCTGTTACATTTGAAGTCAAATTGAGAATCAATGCGACCATCAATGGTTTTAAAGGAAAAGTAACCGAACAGGAGCTGAGAGAGCTTATTGTAAAAGAAGTGAAAAAGGAAATTCAGGAAACCTATAAAGAAGGTCTAAAATTAGATGTGGATATCTATCGATTGTCAGAATATCTCTACCGCGATAACGTCAAGGCTTGGAAAAAGCTTGAGAAAGATGGAAAAATCCCATTATCAGAGGATTCAATTAGTAAAATTGATGTGGATGTAGCCAAAATCAATCCAGGTCGAAAAACTTTTACAGAAACAATAAAAAAATGACCAGATGTCCTCATAGGAATCTGGTCTCCCTATTATTTTATAAGTGAGTATATATAAGTATCATGGGGCACATTATGTTGATGCATATATTTTTTTAATAATCCTTCTTGTTCGAAGCCTATTTTTTGCAATAGTAGATTGGAAGCTTCATTTTCTTTAAATACAATGGCTCCAATACGTACTAAATCCATTTCTTCAAAACCATAGGAAATAGCTCGTTTAACAGCTTCCTGAGCATAGCCATTTCCCCAATATTCAGGAAAAAGGGCATAGCTGATTTCCGCTCTTCGATGCTCTATTGACCACTCTTGAAAGCCGATTGTACCAATAATTCCTTCTTGTTCCTTTAATGCAATGCCCCATTTAATACCACGTTTTTCGGCAAAATTGTTGGCAAAATTTTGAATGATTTGCTGCACTTGAACTAAGCTGGTTAAAGGTTGTTGTCCATAATGGCGCAAAACTTCAGGATTCGAAAAGCACGCAAGAAGAGCTTGTCCATCAGAACTCGTCAATTCCCTTAACACTAATCGTTCAGTATGTAAAATTGGAAACATCATATACCTCTTTTATTGTAGATTTATTAATCAAATTTTACATTTGTCAACTAGCTATTGCAATCCCTATTTCCATTTGATGCCACTTTGTTAAAAGGACAAGGCTAGTTACCCTGTCCTTTTTGTGCGTGTTAGTTTGCTTGTACATCCCGACAGAGTAAGTCTACCAGAGCTATCTATACACTCTCTCTACAAATCCCCAATGTTGCACACTACACTACTGTATAAAATTTCCCTATATGTCCACAATAAGTTCAAAATAGTCAATGAGAGGTGAACAGAATGGAACACTTTCCACTCATACATACAAATTTTTGGGATGCCGTCGTTGCAGTCCCTGTAGTTATGATGATTACCCAACTCATTAAGAAAATGTGTCATATAAAGCCTTTTTGGGTTCCAACCATTGCACTAGTTGTCGGCTTATTCATTTCTATTTTCATCAGCCACCGACATAATCTTCTTGCAGGACTATTCATGGGCTGGTTTTATGGCTATGCAGCAATTGGAAGTTATGCCTCCTTAAAAACCTCTTATCTTACCTATAAGCAAAAGAAGAGAAGAAAACAGAAGTATACTGCTCCTTAATGGTGACTATTACACCTACATGTACAAAAGTTTATACTAAATTTCAACAAAAATACTTTATAAATTTCATACTTGTTACATTACCTTTTGACAAACAATGAATTGGAGAGGAGGAAAAAATATTTCTGAACGAGATCTTACACCTAAAGAAAACAATGCTATTTGAGCTAGACAGAAAAAATTCAAGCGCCCTGCAAGCCAATTAGATATACTAAATATGACGGTAGCAATCACTCTTGAACTAGAAAAAGAAACAACTCAAATTCAGGAAACATTTCGTTTGAACAATTAGGGATTAATGAGCAATTACCTAGCGATGAAATAAAAAACAAATTGATCATCTATTTAAAAATTGGGTATGTGATCGTCTCAACCTATCCTCTAGCATCGTTTTAGAAGAGGATAAATGACCGTTGTATCACCTTTTACTTTAGAATTTCATTACTTGTTCTCGCAAGGTGGTAATGAAGACTCGGATTTGTTCCATCGTCACAATAATACATAATGCAGGCCCACATTCTCTTGCACCATGATGATTCTTCTCATAAGCATCTAGTACAAACACTAATTTATAACGTTGCTCTGCTTCCTCCCTCTCCTCTTCAGGAATTTGAAAGATACCGTATCCAGGAAAAAATATTCACCATAATGAGGGATATGATAGATGCATAGGCCAGGATCATGCGGCTCCAGCATACTTAAATAAGCAGGATCCAATTGTGTTATGTCTTCTAATAATTGAAGGAAATCTCTTTTTAAACAATAAATCTCAGTATTTATCGCTGGGAAAGCTGGCCCAAAGCGAAATTCAATACGAAACTTTACACTTTCCTCGTTCACCATTAAAATATCTAGCTCTACCTCACAGTCGGATGACTCGAATCATCTTTTAAGATTGCCACTATACCGCCCCTTACACTTGCTTAATCGTTGTTCTCTCTACAATATACTAGGAAATTATCATTTTACCAAAAAAACGAAATTATACATATTTATGTATGGTATAATAGATTTTATTCATTTTTGGGAGGTGAAGGTGTTGAAAAGATATTTGGTGACAAGCATTGTAGTAGGAGCCATCTTCCTAACAGGCTGTGAAAAGGATGACAAAGCAGCCTTACCACTATCTACATCAGTAGATAAACAAATAATAGCAATGGAATCTGTCATGGCACCTGTTCCATTAGTTTTAACGCTACCACAGAAAGAATACTACTATAAAGAATATTCGGCTATTGTCAATAAACTAAATGAAGAATATGGTACAGGCTTTAAGCTAGATCCCATTACAACATTTTCAGCAAATTATTGGCTTGAATTAAAAGATTTTGAAGACATGTTAAAAGGCAGAATAGACACTTCTTATGTCGTGGCCGATAATAAGGAAGTTTTTTCTCCAGTTAAAGTACCAAAATTCGTTGAATTACATATGGGGGCACATCGAACGATCATTCGTGTTGATGGTTCATTTGACACCCAACTAAGCATGGACATTCCTGGTGGAAGACAGTTATTTTCGGTTATGCATTCCTTGTCTTCTAAAATTGAACAGGGTAAAGGCTACTGGACGCAAACGGGGTATGATCCTTCCATTAAAGATCATGGCAGTGCTTACAATATTGCAATCGGTGGTTACTATTCATATAATGGTGTATCCTCACCTCATATTATTGAGATCGAGTATTATTGTAATATACATGGTGGTATTACTTAATAACTAGCAATAGGCTTGCCTGT
The DNA here is from genome assembly GCF_002429725.1 of Lysinibacillus sp. UBA5994. Lineage (NCBI taxonomy): Bacteria > Bacillati > Bacillota > Bacilli > Caryophanales > Bacillaceae > Lysinibacillus > Lysinibacillus sp. UBA5994. Next base: position 46,565 of record NZ_DJAU01000033.1, read on the forward strand.
AATCTTTTTCACAGACAAGCCTTATTCTTTTATAGGATAGCCTCTATTCCTTTCATCATATCAAGAGCGCCCTTAGATTTATTGGAACATACGACAACTTTGATGGAAGAAGCAGGATAATAGGCTGAATGGAAGCACACGCCAGGATCATACCCCATCACATGGTATTTCAGTATTGCTTGTTCACTATTCTTCTTAATCCATACACCATAGCCATAACAATCATTTTCATTCAGTTCGACATGAGGCATTAACAGTTGATTCGTTAACTCTTCATTTAAAAGTTCGAAATTCATAAGTGCACTCCAGAACTTTGCCATATCCTTCCCTGTTACGAATGCTCCCCCATCAGAACCCCCTTTTACAGGTAAAGAATAGATATTTGTTTTCCAAGTTCCATCTGGGTTGTCTATGTACCCTAATGCTGTATTAGCTGGCAAAGAATCTAACGAAAAATAGCCTGATTCCGTCATATTCACCGGATCGAAAAGATGTTGTTGAATGTAAGCGGAAAAATCCATACCAGTTGCATGCTCTACAATTAACCCTAATACAATATATCCTGCATTATTATAGTGAAATCGCTCACCAACTTTATACTTCATTGGACGATTCTGAAATAATGGTAAGAAATCTCGCAATGTTCGAAGCTGGTACATCGGATTTTCAACCCATAACGCTTCAAAATTCTCCATTTCTTCCTCATCAAAATAATCGGGTATTCCTGACGTATGTGTTAGCAGATGAGCGATGGTTACTTGCTCATCGAAGTGCTTAAATAGTTGAGGCAGACAATCGCATAATTTTGTATCAAATGCTAGCTTCCCTTTTTCAATAAGCTGACAAATAGCGACTGCGGTAAAAATTTTACAGCCAGAGGCAATGCCAAAACGAGTTTTGGCATGATTGTCGATTTGTTCTGAGCGATTCGCATATCCAAAACTTTGGTTGACTAAGGCAACCTTCTCCTGATTTTCCACTAGCACCGTTCCTGAAAAATTAACCTTCTCTTGTATGTCGATAAGAATATTTTGTAATTTTGTTTGCATAGGTATTCTCCTGATTTTCTTAAAATTACTAAATAATAGTTTTTTTATTTTAACAATATCGTTTTGAACATATTTTTACAAGTCTATTTCGTTTCAATCCTGAAGATCCGCACAATCATGTAACGGAAGGAAACAATAAGAAAAAAGAGGATGTGTCGCTGTGGAATTTTTTCATAGTCAAGAATCACTTACTGCTATTCAATGGATTCTCCGAGCCATTGTCGCTTTTTTCTTCCTACTTTTCGCAACAAAAATTATGGGACAGCGCTCTATTTCTCAGTTAAGAATGCTGGATTTTGCAATGGCTATCACACTTGGGAATATTATCGCACATCCCTTATCTGATGAAGGGTTAGGAATGAAGGGTTCCATGATTACCATGGCCGTTTTAGTTGCGCTCTACCTCATCGGTGTTTTTTTGAGCCTAAAATGGGTTGCCTTTCGTCATTTAATAGACTCCCCGCCGATTCCCCTGATTAAAAATGGGCAAATTATTAGCGCCAACTTACAAAAGGCTAGAATATCTGTTGATTTACTTTTATCAGAGTTAAGAAAAGAAAAAATTGAAGAAGTTCAAAATGTAGCACTCGCTTTATGGGAACCAGACGGATCGATCTCTAGTTTTTTGCATACACCCTACCAAACACCAACACGAGCAGATATAAGTGTACAGTCTAATCCTTTTTTTCTTCCCACGGTTCTTATTAAAGAGGGAAAAATTGATTACCATGAGTTGAATAAAACAACGCTAACCGAGAGTTGGTTAAAAGACCAACTATCAACTTATAACATTGATGTAAAGGATGTCCTATTAGCAACAATCAACCAGAATAATAAATTGCATATTTTTCCTTATTAACTTCCCCTCCAAAACTCAAAAGTTAAAACGCGTATTTAAACTGTATTAAAAAGTATCGTTGCTGAAACACCGTTTGAAAATGCTCCTCCTGTTGTACTTACTTGTACAGAAAGAAGTGTACAACTATTAACTGGGTAATTTGCAATCACTTTTGCACAACAATTGGGTGTTGTAGATGAATTTGGTCCTGATACGCTCGCAATGATACCTGTAGCAACGCTAGTAAATCCGCAATTTGTGCTGATAAATATTTGTGCTGAAGCGGTTTGACCTGCGATGAGAGCATGGTCGCGAATATTCAATGTTAAGCTTCTAATTGTAGCATTTTCAGGAATAACAATTGAACTTCTCACGAATGAAGCTGACGAATTACCAGTACCCAGAAAATCATTATTACCAACTGATTGATCTGTAGAGAGGAAAACTTCCATCAAACCTGAACCACTTGGACCTGTTGTTCCAGTAACACCTGTAGTCCCTCTTGCGCCAGTCGCTCCTGTGCTTCCTGTTACGCCTTGGACTCCTGTCGCCCCTGTTATTCCCTGTGAACCTGTTGCTCCTGTACTTCCTGTTACTCCTTGGGCTCCTGTTGCCCCTGTTATTCCCTGTGAACCAGTCGCTCCTGTGCTTCCTGTTACGCCTTGGGCTCCTGTTGCCCCTGTTATTCCCTGTGAACCTGTTGCTCCTGTACTTCCTGTTACGCCTTGGACTCCTGTCGCTCCTGTTATTCCCTGTGAACCTGTTGTTCCTGTACTTCCTGTTACGCCTTGGACTCCTGTCGCCCCTGTTATTCCCTGTGAACCTGTTGCTCCTGTACTTCCTGCTACTCCTTGGACTCCTGTTGCCCCTGTTATCCCCTGTGAACCAGTCGCTCCTGTGCTTCCTATTACGCCTTGGACTCCTGTCGCCCCTGTTATTCCCTGTGAACCTGTTGCTCCTGTACTTCCTGTTACACCTTGGACTCCTGTTGCTCCTGTTATTCCCTGTGAACCAGTTGCTCCTGTGCTCCCTGTTACGCCTTGGACTCCTGTCGCCCCTGTTATTCCCTGTGAACCTGTTGCTCCTGTACTTCCTGTTACACCTTGGGCTCCTGTTGCCCCTGTCATTCCTGCTAGTCCCCGTTCTCCTGTTGCTCCTGTTATTCCCGCAAGTCCTCGAAGTCCAGTGGCCCCTATTATTCCCTGTGGACCCGTTGCTCC
>NZ_DJAU01000032.1:0-15677 GCF_002429725.1 Lysinibacillus sp. UBA5994
GTGCAGTTCATAGCGTCACAGATGAGACCCTAGAAAGGACGCTGGCGGAACGGAAATCACCCCACAGCCTTGTTAAAAGGTCTCATTCTACTAATGACATCATCTTTTTTCAACAACATGAAATGCCCGATTAATTGACATTTGGGTTTTAAATCATCACTTAATACCAATTTTCATCAAAATTTAGCTTTAACGCATGCCCGAAACAAATACCGAAAGGAATAAAACCTCTTCCTCTTGCTGTAATGATATTTCCATCTTGTACCACTAGTTCATCTGAATAGTTATGAAGTTCAAAGCACCCTAACTGCTCCATGCCATCTAAAGGTAGTCCTACTGTATATTTTTTGTTCTTTAAGACCCCTGCTTTTGCTAATAGGTAAGGGGAGCTAGAAATACTTGCAATCATTCCTCCTTTTGCAGATAGATGACGAATGAAATCTAGTAAGCTCTCTTCAAGTTGTAATGTAGAAATATCCATACAGCCTGGTAATAGTAGACTATCAATATCGTCAAGCTCTACCTCATTCACGGATAAATCAGCTATACAATTTAAACCAGATTCTCCTCTGATAGGTTTGGTATTCGATCCAAGTGTGATGATGGGTTTACCGCCTTGCATTAATATGGACAAAGCAACACTCAATTCATATTCACTAAATTGTGGGTATAATAACACCGCAGTTTTCTTCATTTCATACACCTCTTACCTTTAGATTGTTCCATTCTTCCTCTAAAATAGCGTAATAGTATTCATCCCACCAAGTCTCTCCATGAGGAATGCATTTTTTGAAAAATCCTTCTTGGCGCATTCCTATTTTTTCCATTATTCGGTAAGAAGCGATATTTTCTGGCTGGCATGTGGCAATAATTCGATGAAGTTTCATTTTATTAAAGCCGTGATCTAATAGGGCCTGAGCAGCTTCAGAAGCATAGCCATGATTATGATAGGCAGGATTCATAACCCATCCAATTTCATACGTATGGTCGCCAAAGTATTTGTGGAAAACAAGATGACCAATGACTCGCTGTTGTTCACGTAAAACAATGGCGAAATGTTTTGCTTGCTCGTTGCTATTCTCTGTTACGAAATTTTGAACCTGATCTTCATTCAACACACCCTCTGGCATATAGTGCATGACCGTTTTGTCGGACATATAGCTATAAACAGCCTGCCAATCTTGGGCTTCAAATGTTCGAATAAGTAGTCTAGATGTTGTGATGTTCATGATAGCTCCTCCTATTATCTATCAAATTTTTCCTTTTATTATTAGTTATACACCTCTAACTTCTGGAAGTCATGTAAATAATGGCTAAGAAGTGTTTTTAAGGGTTGGTATAACTGCATTTTAAGGGAAACCATGCTATACTTTGCATACTGAGGTCATTAAGCTAGGTACTGAAAGGTGTGTAACCATGTTATCAAAGGAAAAAATTAACCGAATTAATGAATTATCTGCTAAAGCAAAAAGCGGACAATTAACAGAGGAAGAAGCAAAGGAGCGAACAGCGCTTCGCAAGGAGTATTTAGATACGTTTAGAGCAACTATGCGAGATACGATTGAAAACGTTAAAGTGGTAGATGCAGAAGGAAATGATGTAACTCCTGAGAAGGTAAAACAAGCACAAAAAAATAAATTTCTAAATTAATGTGACACAATTCAATAAAGTATGTATGAAAACGCAAATAGTATAACAAAAGCATTGTTTTCTAAAGCAATGTTGACTAAACTGTAAAAGAACAATATATAGGACGAGAAAGGATGTCACAATATAATGACTCAACACGCGGATCTTTTAGCTATTAATGCTATCCGAACTTTGTCAATCGATGCTATTGAAAAAGCAAATTCTGGTCACCCAGGTTTACCAATGGGAGCAGCGCCAATGGCTTATACGCTTTGGACAAAACAATTACGCCATAATCCAGCAAATCCAAAATGGTTTAACCGTGATCGTTTTGTACTATCAGCAGGTCATGGCTCAATGCTTTTATACAGCTTACTTCACCTTGGAGGCTATGGTTTACCAATGGAAGAAATTCAAAACTTCCGCCAATGGGATTCATTAACACCAGGACATCCTGAATATGGTCATACAGTAGGGGTAGAGGCAACAACTGGTCCTCTTGGACAAGGAATCGCTATGACTGTTGGTATGGCAATGGCTGAGCGCCATTTAGCCGCTACTTACAATAAACCAGGTCATGACATTGTTGACCACTACACATTTGCGTTATGTGGCGATGGTGACTTAATGGAAGGTGTTGCAGCAGAGGCGATTTCATTAGCTGGTCACTTAAAACTTGAAAAATTAATCGTACTTTACGATTCTAATGATATTTCTTTAGATGGTGACTTAGAAAAGTCATTTTCAGAAAACGTTCAAAAACGCTTTGAATCTTATGGTTGGAATTATTTAAAAGTGGCAGATGGTACAGATGTAGATGCTATTAATGCAGCCATTGAAGAAGCCAAAAAATCTACTGGCAAGCCAACATTAATTGAAGTGAAAACAGTGATTGGTTTTGGTTCTCCAAATAAATCTGGTAAAGCAGATTCTCACGGTGCACCACTTGGTACAGATGAAGTTGTCTTAACGAAGGCTGCCTATGAGTGGGCACATGAACCATTCCAAATTCCTGCAGAAGTTTACGATACATTTAATGCGGCTGCTGAAGTGCAAGGCGCACAACCAGAGGAAGCTTGGAATGCAAAATTTGCTGCATACAAAGAAGAATTCCCAGCGTTAGCAGCTCAATTCGAGAAAGCGATGAATGGTGAATTACCAGAAGACTTTGCTTCTGAGTTACCTGTATATGAAGCTGGTAAATCTGTAGCAACTCGTTCTTCTTCAGGCGATGCAATTAATGCTATTGCGAAGAAAACACCTTCATTCTTTGGTGGTTCTGCTGACCTTGCTGGCTCCAATAAAACAACGATGAAGGGTGCAGGAGATTTCTCAGCAGACGACTATGCTGGACGTAACATCTGGTTCGGTGTTCGTGAATTTGCAATGGGTGCTGCTATGAACGGAATGGCTCTTCACGGTGGTTTAAATGTATTCGGTGGTACATTCTTCGTATTCTCTGATTACGTTCGTCCAGCAATTCGTCTATCTGCATTAATGGGTCTTCCTGTAACATATGTATTCACACATGATTCGATTGCAGTAGGGGAAGATGGTCCAACACATGAACCAATCGAACACCTTGCATCATTACGTGCAATGCCAAACCTATCTGTTATTCGCCCTGCGGATGCAAATGAATCAGCAGTTGCGTGGGAGCTTGCAGTAGCAGCAGAAAATACACCAACTGTTCTTGTATTATCTCGTCAAAACTTACCTGTTCTTGACGCTTCTATTGAAACAGTACGTGAGGGCGTAGCAAAGGGTGCTTACACAGTGTCTCCAGCTACAAAAGAAGTGGCAGATGCTATTTTAATTGCAACAGGCTCTGAGGTTTCCCTTGCTGTCGAAGCGCAAAAAGCATTAAAAGTAGACGGTATAGATGTAGCAGTTGTTTCTATGCCATCTATGGATCGCTTCGAAAAACAAGACGCAGCTTACAAAGAATCTGTTCTACCAAAAGCTGTTACAAAACGTCTTGCAATTGAAATGGGGGCATCATTCGGTTGGCATAAATATACTGGCTTTGAAGGCGATGTTCTAGCAATTGATAAGTTCGGTGCATCTGCTCCGGGTGAATTAGTAATGGAAAAATACGGCTTCACTGTTGAAAACGTAGTAGCAAAAGTGAAAGCACTATAATTTACAACAAATACCACAATACTCAGCGATTTAAACATCAACTGAGTGTTGTGGTACTTTTTTTAGCGGCAAACACAGTATGTGAAAACTCCATAAAAAGGGTGAGCGAATGAAGAACTATAAAGTTGTGTTATTTGACCTAGATGGAACATTATCTGATCCCAAAATAGGAATCACTAAATCAGTGCAACATGCTTTACAGAAGGCGGGCGTCATGGTGAATGATTTGGATGAACTGGAACCATTCATTGGACCACCATTACAAGTATCTTTTCAAGAAATCTATGGATTCAATGATACACAAATAACGCAAGCAATTAGAGATTACCGAGAACGATTTACGGAAAGGGGAATGTTTGAAAATAAACTATATGAAGATATTCCAGCTTTGTTAGCTCATTTAAAGCAACAAGGATATATACTAACTATTGCCACCTCAAAACCAACTGTCTTTGCGGAACAAATCATAAAGTATTTTCAGCTAGAGTCCTATTTCGATCTTGTCGTAGGAAGTCACTTAGATGGTTCACGTTCTGCCAAAGGTGAGATTATTGCAGAGGTACTTCAACAACTTGATTCCTATCCAAAAGAGCAATTTATTATGATTGGGGATCGAAAATATGATTTGATAGGGGCTCGTGAAAATCAAATCGATGCCATCGGTGTGACATATGGTTTTGGGTCGCTAGAAGAATTAAAAAATGAAGAGCCTACATATATTGCGGACCATGTAAATGATCTCCTAAAATACCTCTAAAAACACGAAAAACTGCATGTCAGCATGCAGTTTTTTTATGTAGGATTATTTAGCAAGTCCGTTTTGGAAGGCGTAGACGACGGCTTGAGTACGATCTTGAACTTCTAGCTTTGCTAAAATATTACTAACATGTGTTTTTACCGTTTTCAAGGCAATATATAGCTCATCAGCGATTTCCTGATTGGCTTTACCCTGGGCCATTAGCAATAATACTTCCATTTCACGTTCAGTCAATTGTTCGTATAGTGGCGTACTATTGCCGTGGCGCATGCGGTGCATCATTTTGGAAGTGACCTCTGGCTCTAATACCGTTTCGCCACCCATCGTTTTTCGAATAGCATCTGCAATTTGTTTGGCATTAGATGTTTTTAAAATATAGCTTACCGCGCCAGCCTCTAAGGCAGGATATACTTTATCATCATCTAAAAAACTAGTCACCATCATGATTTTTGCCTCAGGCCATGCTGCTAATATTTCCACTGTTGCCTCTGCTCCTGTCATAACAGGCATCACATTATCCATTAAAATAATATCAGGCCTTAGCGCTAGGGCACGTTCCACAGCCTCTTTACCGTTCTCAGCCTCACCTACAACCGTAATATCTGGCTGTGCTGAAAGATAGGCTGACACACCAATTCGTACCATTTCATGATCATCCACTATGAGCACTTGTATCATCGACATTGACCTCCTCCTTTTGTAAAGGAATTTTAACCTCTACAATTGTTCCTTCACCAGGCACTGATACAATTTTATAGGTGCAGCCAATTTCAACTGCTCGTTCAGCTATATTTTGTAAACCGTATGATGTGGATTTATCTTCCTCCACATCAAAGCCTAAACCATTATCTTGAATTCGTAAAATAGCTAAGTCGTCTCGTGCCACAAGAAGTAATTCCACCTCACTTGCTTTGGCATGACGCAGCGTATTGGAGAGTGCCTCCTGTGCAATACGAAATAAATGATCTTCCTCTGCTTTAGTTAAGGGCATTTCTTCTAATTCATATTCTATATGGAAATAAACTTTTTGCTGAAGTTCAATAATCAATTCCTCTAAGCCTTGTGCCAATGTTTTATTGTGTAAAGCAACAGGCCGTAAGTGTAGCAGTAATGCACGCATTTCTAGCTGTGCCTGCTGAACGATTTTCTCCACCTGTTTTAAGCTAGTAGCATGTTCGTCATTTTCAGTTAATGCAGATAGTAACATAGAGGCAGCAAATAGTTGTTGTGACACAGAATCATGGAGTTCTCTAGCTAGTCGTTGGCGTTCAGCAATAATACGCTCCTGAATAATTTTATCATTGGCCTCAGCCCGTTCATTGGACAAACGCTGTAAACTTTTACGTTGCGTATCAATTAATTCACTCGTTTGGACAAGTGCTTTTTTTAACGATTTCGGAAGAGCTTGTTTTTTAGGAAAAACAAAATCAGGCTCGATCAGTTGTTTCACTATTCGTGTTGCCTGCGCTTCTCGTGCCCTTGCAGTCATACTGATCCAGCTAGCAAACAGGAAGCTAAGTATAAACAGGCTAACTATGATGATGCCACCTAGAGGGATATTATCGTAATTCTGCTGCCATAAGGGCTCCCATGTTTTTTCATCAGGATTGCCCCATAGTGCAACAAGAAGACCGAAAACAGCACTCATTAAAATAAAAAATAATGTAAATAATCTTGAGATAAATGCTATCATTTTCGTAGCACCTCCAAATCTCCAAGCCAGGTTGCGACATGAATAATCAGTACACGTTTAGCATCCTCAGGGTTGCCGTCTGAGAAAGTAATACTTTCATTTACTATACGTTGCGGCCCTACGTGTAAGCAGGAGAGCTCACCAAATAACGTCGTATACTGTAAACGGAATGGAATTTCATAAGGAACATAGATTTGAACTTTACCGATACCTTGTCGAATTGTAATAAGACTAGTGCCAGCTGGTAAAATCGTTTGCGTTGTATCAATGGTAATATCTCCTGCAAGGCGCTGAATTTGTACATCTTGCCATTTATAAGCTTCTATAGGCGCTGGCATTGTGCCAATTAGGTCATTTTTAATTGCAGGAAGCTTTTCAAATAGCTCTGCACCAACTACTTTTGGCTCGTTTTCTCTTTGCAAGTATTGATAGAGCATATATAAGAGCATGATGACGATAAATAAACGTAAGCTCCACATCGTGAACAAAGCAATGGCAATAAAGAAAATTCCTGTCCATTTAAAAAATCGAACTTTTTTGGAAAAACTCAAATAAAGAAGTACAGCCCCAATCAATAAACAGAAGGCACCACCATTATTAAATATAGTTAGCTCCACAAAGACGAGTAAAAAGAAGCAAAGAACCCAAAATGTGAGCTTATTTGTTGTGAAATTTTGCATGAGGGTCACCCTTCCTTCTACTAATAGTATAAGAGAGGGAATGGGACCCTCTATTCTTAAACGTGAAAGAATGCGCCTTTTAATGTTGGCGCATTGCTTTCATTATACCATGTTATTTATTTTCAATTAGCAGTGTTGAGCTTTCTTCTACTGCTTTTTTTTCTAATTCTGCCAGTCTTGCCTCAAAAGTTGTAAGCTCATGGTCTTTATCGATTTGATAAGCTAATTTATCGATATATGCTTCTAAATCTTCAAAGTTTGTTTTATTATTTTTGGCAATCATTCCATCCATTTGATGATGGGCGCGAGTTACATTTTCTTTCCCCATCAGCTGTAATTGACGTACTTTCATATCTTTAATTTTATGCTTCATTGTTTCAAATTTACGCTCGAGCTCGAAGTATTCACGAGTACTTGTTTCAATGCTAGCTTGTAATGTAAGGTTACGAGCTGAATAAGCTGTTACTTCATCCGTAGCGAAATCAATTAAGTCTTGCTCTCCGCTAGATTTTGCTAATGCTAATTGAGATTCACGTTTCGCTAGTAAATCAGCGTTTTCTTTATATTCTTGTTCTAGCTTTTCTTTTAATTGCCCTTGTCGCTCTAATAATTTGCCTGTTTGTTCTGTTTGTTTTTCTGCTTCACGAATGTATTGATTTAACATCGCAATCGGATTTTTTTGTTCCTTCTTATCAAATAATTGGTGTAAGTCTGCCTCTACTGTATATCTAAAACGTTGAAATAAGTTCATTTAAAATCGCTCCTTTTATTTTGTTAAATTTGACCATTCTTTTTCAAAGTTTGTAAACGGATCTTCTTCTTTTTTTCCTTCAATTGTAGGGATTTTTACATCTTCGCCATTCCATTTTTTATAGATAACATAGATAATGGCGATTGCAGCAAGACCTACCATTGCTGGAATGTTAGACACTGCTGATAGGACACCGATTAGACCAACTGTAAACCAGAAAATTTTACCGAAAGATGACTTACTAGCAATGTAGAAGTGCATGCCCAGTGCTACAAATAATCCAGAGAATAGTAACCCCGCCAGTGGTCCAATTAACGCTAGTGCAACACATGCTGCAATGACGCCTCCAGTTAATAAAAGAAATTTTCTCATTTGTTTTAGCTCCTTTCGTTTGTACCTTTATGTTACCTATTTACAAGATTGTCTAAAACGGACTCGAAATTGATTTTGAACTAGGTCTTGAGGCTGAGATCCATCTAAGCAGCCAAAATAGAAGGTTTTTAGCCGTGTTTAATAAGACTTTTTCTTGTTTTTGGAAAAATATTAATTATTTTTGGTTGAAAATACCATTTGTCATAAAGTCATTTATAGACCCGAAACTAGAATTTTTTCGACAAAAATAGAAGAGAGATCCCTCCTTCGTTTGACAAATAAACAAGATTGAATGAGCTATACTTATGAAAAAGAAACTGAGCGAAGGAGGATTTCTGGTGAGAACCTATTCGATATATAAGATAAAAGAAGAGCATTTAACGTTTATTTTTGGCAGAGAGCGTAAGTTATTAGAGATGATGCAAGGTTGTGAAGATGCCAATGAGAAATCCTTAAAAGAGCTTGCGTATATATGTGAATCCGTTCGTTTTGAGGAGATTGCAGCCATGTTAGAGCATCAACTTGATTCCAAATATGCACACCTAGAAAGAGCTCGTAATGCTTTGTTTTTAGAACATCCGATCAAAGGTAAAATGGCTATTTATTTAGTAGATCGTAAAATTTGTGTTTACTGTGAAGGTTCGCGAATGCTAGATTTAGATTTATTTCAAATGCTTGCTAAAATGAGTGAACGTTTTATTGCTTTTAATAAACAGGATAATGAGTGTGGGTGGTTAAAGCCGATGAAGTATACAATGCACTAGGAAAATTCACTACAATATATAGTAACACGCTATTATTTGGTGTATAATGGAGCGTGGAGAGTTTTTCTCGGTATATTGTAGTGGAGGAGGTTGGTTGTATGCCTACATGGGGCTGGATTATTATCGTAATTATCGCATTAGCAGCGGGCGCAGCACTTGGTTTCTATTTCGCTCGTCAAGCTATGATGAAATATTTGAAAGAAAACCCACCTATTAATGAGCAAATGATTCGTATGATGATGGCGCAAATGGGTCGTACGCCGTCTGAAAAGCAAGTACGTCAAATGATGGCGCAAATGAATAAATTCCAGAAGTAATTTGGAATGTTCCGAGCAACTAGTTCAAGCTTAACTAGTTGTTTTTTTATTTTTAATAGTATTTAAATAATTCTTAAAAATCATATAACTCTATCGGGAAACTATGTATAATGGAGTTACTATACGGAAGGGAGTTGTGTATATTGCAAAAAGAAAAAACAAATGTAGAAAGTTTTGATCTAGATCATACAAAAGTGAAGGCACCTTATGTTCGTTTAGCAGGTGTGAAAACTGGCAAAAATGGCGATGAAGTATATAAATACGATATTCGCTTTAAACAGCCAAATAAGGAGCATATGGAAATGCCTGCATTACATTCTTTAGAGCATTTATCTGCTGACATTATCCGTAATTACTCAGATCATATTGTTGATTTCAGTCCAATGGGTTGTCAAACAGGCTTCTATGTGTCCTTGATCAATCATAATGATTATGAGGATTTATTAGCTATTTTAGAGAACACATTTACAGATGTGACAAAGGCAACCGCAGTGCCTGCCTGCAATGAAGTGCAATGTGGCTGGGCTGCTAGCCATAGTTTAGAAGGGGCCCAAGCATTAGCAAAAGAGTTTTTAGCGAAACGTGATGAATGGCATATTATTTTTGAAGATTAAATAAAATAAAAACCTTGCGAGTAAAATGACGCAAGGTTTTTCATTGCCCTAAAAATGGAATGGAATGACATTGGAAGAAGAAGAATCCCGATTGATTTTTTGATAAATAAAATTGTCTAAAAAATCATGAATTAAATCCTCATATTCATCCATATTTTCATTAAAGGATTGTGCATGTGCCCCCGTATCAAAAAGTTTTAATTTTTTTGGACCGGTTTTTTTATTGTAGAGATCGAGTGACATGGAAGCTGGAATAAACGTATCTGGAATACTATGGATAAAGAGCACAGGTTTTTCAATATGTGTGACGGCTTCGGCAGGTGTTACACTTTTAAATGAGTAACCATCTCTAAGACGAACAAAAAAGTCAGCAAAACGAATAGGAATAATGGAGCCATATTTAAATTCAGTTTTCGCAATTTGTTTGAGCAACATAGAAAAGTCGGAGAACGCGCAATCTGAGATATAAAAATCAGCGCCATCCTCGACTGTTCCTGCATAGAGGAGCATGGTTGCAGCACCCATCGATTCACCGTGAATGCCAAGTATAGCATCCTCTCCAATCATGGCTTTTACTGTTTTCACCACGGCATCAAGATCGTTTTTCTCATAGTAGCCATAGCTTGTTGTCTTGCCTCCAGATTCACCATGGCGACGGTGGTCAAATATAACAGAATTATAGCCAAGTCTTTCAAAAAGGCGAGCATATTTCACGGAATTTATTTTATTTTCGGTAACACCGTGGCAAATGATGATAGTGTTATTTGTTTGCAATGGCTGAAACATAATGCCTCGAATTGTATAGCCATTTGGAGAATCAATATTCAGTTCACATTTCAAGTTTTTATTGTACCAAGCCTCATCAAAGCGCTTTGCGGTCGTTTCTCGTTCCCGTATAAATTCAGGGTCTTTTTGTTGGATATACATTAATTTATTGGAAAGCGCGAAGCCGAACAGACCTGTTGCAGCGGCGGCTAGCGTTGTTGTAATACCAGAGAATAAAAGCATCTTTTTTTTCATCATAAAACACCTCCACATGCTGTTTCTTATTTGTAATGTTCCCAACTAAGATTGTTTAAAACACGTCAACATTTTACAATATCTTTGGCAAAACTGCGATTATTTCTATTATCGAAAATCGTCATAATATTTGTTAAAATATACATATCTGCTAGTAGCATATGCATGCAGTGTTGATTCTTGAACGGGGAAAAGGGGAGAATGATTATGACAAACGAGGTAGTAATCGTGAGTGCGGTGCGTACTGCAATCGGCTCATTTCAGGGGACATTAAAAGATGTACCAGCGACAACGTTAGGTAGCATTGTCATTAAAGAAGCATTAGCGCGTGCTGGCGTAGCAGGAGAACAGGTCGATGAGGTCATTATGGGGAATGTTTTATCGGCTGGACTTGGACAAAATCCAGCGCGACAAGCGGCAATTAAAGCGGGGTTACCTCAAGAGGTATCAGCCTTAACAATTAATAAAGTATGTGGATCAGGTTTAAAGGCTGTTCATTTAGCAACACAGGCGATTATAGCGGGAGATGCAGAGATTGTTGTTGCAGGTGGATTTGAAAATATGAGCCAGGCTCCATACGTCTTAAAAAATGCACGAGAAGGCTTCCGAATGGGCGACCAAAAGGTAGTAGATACAATGATTCAGGATGGCCTATGGTGTGCTTTTAACGATTATCATATGGGCATTACAGCTGAAAATTTATGTGATATGTATCAAATCTCTCGAGAAGAGCAGGATGCTTTTGCAGCTCGTTCTCAGCAACGTGCAGAGGCAGCAATTGCAGCGGGCAAGTTTGAAAATGAAATCGTTGCTGTCGAGATTCCACAGCGCAAGGGAGAGCCACTGCTTTTCAATAAAGATGAATTTCCACGAGCAGGTGTGACAGCGGAATCATTAGGTAAGCTACGACCAGCATTTAAAAAGGATGGCTCTGTCACAGCAGCGAACGCGTCTGGTATAAATGATGGTGCGGCAGCAGTAGTGGTGATGTCAAAGGAAAAAGCACAAGAGCTAGGTATTCAACCGATGGCGATCATTACAGCGAATGCTAGTGCTGGTGTAGATCCTGCAATTATGGGGACAGGTCCTGTAAAAGCAGTACAAAAAGCGCTGACAAAGGCTGAGGTTACTTTAAACGATATCGATTTAATTGAAGCAAATGAAGCATTTGCAGCACAATCAATTGCTGTAGATCGTGAATTAAGCTTTAATCATGATAAACTAAATGTTAACGGGGGTGCCATTGCTCTTGGTCACCCAATCGGTGCTAGTGGTGCTCGGATTTTGGTAACGCTATTACATGAGATGGAAAAGCGTGATGTGAAAACGGGCTTAGCCACATTATGTATCGGTGGTGGACAAGGCGTAGCAACAGTTGTGAAGCGCCCTTGATGTCAATAAGAAGGTGAATAGAAATGGGAAAGAAACGAAAACAGCAACAACATACTGACAATAGCATAACAGCTAGCCTACCTAAGCAAGAGGCCGTTACATTAGCAGATCAGCTAGGTGGAGATGTGCTAGCAAAATTAAAAGCAGCGAAGCAAGATTTAACTGCTAAAGAGCAGGCGGCAGAAGAAGAGCGTCAGGCAAAACTAGCTTTTGAACGTAAACAACGAGAAAAAAACAAATCGTTTGAAGAACTTTTAAACGAATACGGCGATAAAGGTACTAAATATTAAGAGAGAACAGTGAATTCACATAAGTGGGTTCACTGTTTTGTATTTTACTGCATAAAATTTATATGGCTGTGGTCGATATAGAGGGAGAGGTCTTTGAATTTAAACGAACGGGAGACGCTGCCAATAACATATACCTAATTGTAGTTTAGTATCAATTAAATTATGTTAGGAGACCAACATGGTAGAATTACAAACAGAAAGAATAAGATTAATTCCTTTAAACGCTAAGTATCTTAATTTACTAATAGAGCATGAGGAGCAAATGGCGGCGGAGTTGTCATTAAGTAAAGGTGTAGGGAGTTTAGATTGCGAGCTTAAACAAGCCCTGTATTTTAGACTTTGCAAAGTATTAGAAGATGAGCCAAATTATCTATGGCATACGAATTGGTTACTTGTATTAAAAGAAAAAAATTGTGCTGTTGGTGGCATAATGCTAAAAGGTACGCCAAATGAGCAAGGGGAAGTTGTGATCGGGTATTATACTTTGCCTCCTTATATGGGGCAGGGCTATATGACAGAATCAATCATAGCTCTTAAAGACTGGTTACTCCATCAGCCAAATGCAAAATACGTTATCGCTGACACGGAAAAAGAAAATATGGCTTCCCATCGAGTTTTGGAAAAAGCAGGGGCTGTCTTGTTTAAAGAAACGAAGTCCCTCTATTTTTGGCGGTTCCACCTTTAAAATAAAAGACAAAAGGCTATAATTGAGCCTTTTGTCTTTTATTTTTGAGTATTTTTCTTAGTGCAACAACGAGACTAACAAAAACAATGGCTCCAGTTGTATCGACAAGCACATCTTGAGCACTCATTGTACGACCTGGCGTAAAGCTTTGACGAAATTCATCAAGCGCCGCGATTGTAGCCGTTCCACCGATAGCAATACTTGCTGCAAAACGTCTTTTTCCCCAGGCGAAGTAAAGGCCAAGTGCGATGCACCCAAATCCCATGAAGTGTGTCAATTTACGAATTAAAAACTCTACAAATGGAAAATAACCTCGCTCTTCCACTGAAACGATGGTTCCCCAATAGGGAATTTTTAAAATAGATAGTTGTTTTTCAAAAGGTTTATTGGCGAGCAAATCTTCTAATTCTGGTAGTATACTCTGTTGCTCATAGGTCATACTAGAGGAGATTACTAGTACAACTAGACAAATGAGTAAAATTAGCCATTTTTTCATCGATGTTCTTGATAGTACTCATTTTTTGTTAGCTCATTAGCTACCTTGAAATCTGTTATAGAATTAATTTTCTCGTAGGAAGCAAGCGTTTGTGCTAGTTGTTGTTGAGAGCTTGCGCCAATGACCGTAGAAGCGATTGTTGGCTCTTTTAGATTAAAAGCGATAGCCAAAGCATGCAAGTTATCATAGTGTAAAGCTAAGTCTGTTAACGTTGTTGTTAACTCCTCAGCAGTATAGGTGTTAAAACCATTAACATGTTGAAGACGTTGTTGCCAGCTATTTGTTAATAAGCCCTTTGCCACTGTGCCACGTGTTACAACAGAAGCACCCTGTTTCGCAATAAAGTTAAACCATTCTTCAGGGCGGCGATCGAGAGCACTGTATTGCATCATGACGCTTCTAGCCGAGCTTGCAGGTAAAAATCGCTGCAATACATTAGGACGAATGGAGGATATACCATATTCACGAATGAGCCCTTCTTTTTTCAGTCCTTCAAATGTGTCAATTATCCCGTCCCAATCATCTTCGATTGTGCCACCGTGTAATTGATATACATCAATGTAGTCTGTTCCTAAACGTCGTAAGCTAGCATGGACAGCTTCTTTTATATAGGATGGTGATGCATCCCAATGCCAGCCATCTACCCCTTCTGCCCACCGATTACCTACCTTTGTTGCTAGGATGACATCATGACGACGCTTACCTAACGTTGCGCCAATAATCTCTTCATTTGCACCATAATCATATAAATCAGCTGTATCTATATAGTTAATGCCAGCATCTAATGCCATATCGACAATGGCAGCTGCTTGTGTTTTATCTGTCGAAAGAGACATGCCTCCTAAACTAATCTCTGAAATAAACAATTCACTTGTACCAAGCTGTCTTTTTTTCATACGAATGACCTCCTTCGATTTCTCTACTTGTAATGGTACAATGAACATATCTGAAGAACAAGCGAGGTTATCGTCAATGAAAAAGTTTGAGGAAAAAACAACGAAAACGACACCGATCTATGACGGTAGAATAATAAAACTACAAATTGATGATGTCACTTTACCAAATGGACAGGTTGCAAAACGTGAAATCATTAAGCATCCAGGTGCCGTAGCGGTGATTGCTGTTACGGACGAGGGTAAACTAGTGTTAGTAGAACAATACCGCAAAGCGCTGGAGCGTTCTATTATTGAAATTCCAGCTGGAAAGCTAGAGCCAGGTGAGGAGCCAGTGATGACAGCACGTCGAGAATTAGAGGAAGAAACAGGTTATGGCGCGCATCAACTTACTTTTTTACAAACATTTGCAACATCACCAGGCTTTGCGGATGAAGTTCTTCATTTGTTTGTGGCGAGGGGATTATATACAATAGACAATAAAGCAGATTTAGATGAGGATGAATTTGTCGAACTATTAGAAGTTTCGTTGGAAGAAGCACAAGTAATGGTGGCTGACCAGCGTATATATGATGCTAAAACAGCATTCGCAGTGCTATGGCTAGCTGCAAATTTAGAAAATAATCTTTTAGCATAATAGAGACGGACGAGCATAAGCTGTACAAACCTTGATAGAAAAGGAGCATGTTTATGTCTCGTACGGTGTCTATTTTTTATCACGCTTCCATCATTGCAGTAAGTTTTGTTTGTGGCGTTATTTTCTTTCATATTATTGGTGGACCGAAAGCGGAACCCTTTATATTATTTATAGAGCCTCGTTTAGCAGATGGGGACAGGCAATCCATTTTTCGTTTAGTACTGCCTGTTGCTATTTCCATAGGTCTTATATTATTACTAGCAACACATAGCGTCTTAAAGGTGTTAGTGCGTGTGACTGTAGCCATGCGTGCCACTTTTTTTGGCTTTAGTTCGGTTTTTTTATTACAAAAACTTGAAGCTTTTTGGCTTTATACGATTTGGTGGTTTCCATTTCAGCTCATCTATTGTATATTGTTGCTAGTCCTATGCAATTTACTTGTACCCGCTTGGTCAAAGCGAAAAATCGGGAAACAAGTATCTGGTCGGACAATTTTGTTGAATTTTATCGCATTTTTCATCATAATAGTTGCTGAGTTTATTGTT
>NZ_DJAU01000047.1:0-57465 GCF_002429725.1 Lysinibacillus sp. UBA5994
CTGGGGAACTTGGTGTAAGCCTTGTGAGAAGGAAATGCCCGCAATGGACAATCAGTATCAAGAATTTAAAGATCACGGTGTACAAACATTAGCTGTCAATATTGCTCAAACAGATTTTGAAGTACAGAATTTTGTCGATCGATATGGGTTGTCATTTCCAGTAGTTATCGACAAAACAAAAAGTGTTATGACTGCTTATAATGTAGGACAATTACCTGCAACAGTGTTAATTGATCCAGAAGGCAAGGTGGCCAAAATTATTACAGGTGAAATGACGGAGAAAGATATTGCTTCGTACATGGAATTAGTGAAGCCAAATAAGGAGTAATGACGATGGAAAAAATCATTTGTGCTTGTGGTCATAGTAATCCATACGGCACGAAGCTTTGTGAAAAATGTGGTCGTCCTTTAACCGAAGAAGAAAAACAAAATAAAGTTGTTGATATGCGCTATGATGGTATGGCCATTCGCTCCAAAACATATAACAAATCATTTGTTGATAAAATATGGAATTTCTTCTCAAGTGTTAAAGTTGGTATATCCTTAATTATTATCACATTAATTGCTGCTTCAGTCGGAACATTACTACCGCAAGAGTTTTACGTAAAAGCTTCTGATATGGAGAAGGGGGCTTATTACGCAGACGTATATGGTACATTCGGTAAAATCTATTATACGTTGGGGCTTTCGGATTTATATAGCTCATGGTGGTTCCAGATTTTAGTTGGTATGCTAGCAGTTTCAATTATAGTGGCAAGTCTTGACCGAGGCATTCCACTTTATAAATCATTAAAGAATCAACGTGTTAAAAGACATGAAAGCTTTATGAAGCGCCAGCGCATTGTTGCAGAAGGACAAGTGTCAGCGAGTGCGGAGGAAACGCTTGATAAAGTGGCTCAAAAAATGACTGAGATGAAGTATTCTGTTCGTCGAGATGGTAGCGCTCTCTTAGCTGAAAAAGGACGCTTTTCTCGTTACGGTCCGTACATAAACCATGTAGGTCTCATCATTTTTTTAGGTGGGGTCATGCTACGTCTAGTTCCAGGCTTCTATGTTGATGAATCGATATGGGTGCGTGAAGGTGAAACACGAGCTATCACTGGAATGGAAGGCTATTTCATTGAAAACCGTGACTTTATTTTAGAAACACATGATAATACACCTCAAGGTGAGCAAGTTAAACAGGGTGTGAATGTAGTGGCTAAAAACTTCCAGACCGATATTACACTTTACAAGCAACCTGAAGACGCATTGCCTGGGGATACGGAAAATCTAGAAAAAGTAAAAGACTATTCTATTCGTGTAAACCATCCTTTGAAAGAAGATGGCTTTGCTCTTTACCAGATGGATTATCGTCTAAATGAATTAAAACAGATGAACTTTGAATTAATTAATAAGACGACAGAGAAATCATTAGGTAAGGTAGAGATTGATTTAACAAATCCTAAAAAAGAATATGATTTAGGGAATGGTTCATCCGTTCAAATTCTTGTCTATACACCTGATTTTGATGGATTTGAAAATGGAGAACCTCAGACTAAAACGTCTATTCCAAATAATCCTGCATTTTTATTTAAAATGACTACACCAGAAACTCCTGAAGGAGAAGTAAGCTTTGTTGAAATTATGCAGCCTCCTTTAGAACCACTGGGTGAAAATAAATACAGAATGAAATTTGCTAGTGCAGAGATGCGTGATATGTCAGGTATTACGGTGCGAAAAGATAGTACCATCCCTATTCTGTTTGTTGGTGGGGTCATCTTTATGATCGGTGTTGCCATTGGCTCTTACTGGAATCATCGTCGTTTATGGCTTCAAGTGGAACCAGACGGCCGTGTGTTAATGGCTGCCCATGTCAACAAAAATATGTTCAGCATGAAAAAGGATTTAGATGCTGTTACAACATTTGCTGCATTGCCTCCGTATAAAGATCAGTTAGAGAAAGATGAGGCTGGCGAAGAGTCCACTACTGGTGGCATTAAAGAAAAGGAAGGTGACAACACCTTATGAGTTTGATTGACTTAAGTGGAAACTTACTATTTGTAGCGTTTATTGCTTATCTAGTAGCGACATTATTATTTGGTGGTTCAATTAAGCAAGGTAATGCTACTGGTAAAAATACTGGCAAATGGGGCAAGCTTGCCATTGTGGTTACTATTATTGGTTTCCTATCACAGCTTGGCTATTTTATTACGCGTTGGATTTATACAGGACATGCGCCAGTAAGTAATATGTTTGAATTTACAACTGCCTTTGGTATGTTCATTGTCGGCGCGTTTATCTTAATTTATTTTATTTATCGTTTGACTGCACTTGGATTAGTGGCACTGCCTGTTGCACTTTTGATTATTGCTTATGCAGCAATGTTCCCGAAAGAAGTAAGTCCATTAGTGCCTTCATTACAAAGTCATTGGTTAACAATTCACGTTATTACAGCAGCATTAGGGCAATCTATTTTAGCCATTAGTGCTGTGGCAGGACTTATTTACTTGTTAAAAGTAGTAGATTTAACAAAGCCCTCTAAACAACGTTTTTGGTTAGAAGCCGTCATGTACTGTCTTGTAGTAGTTGTTGGATTTGTCGCGGTAACATCTACATTTAGTGCTATGGATTATGAGTCTAGCTATAATTATGTGGATAAAGAAGGTACTACTCGTAAAATTATTTACAATTTACCTCCAGTATTCGGTATGAATGAATATGAAGTGATAGAAGAACATGGCATGTCGCCATTAGTAGAAATGCCAGCGTTAATTAATGCTAAAAAATTAACAACCGTTGTTTGGTCATTATTGGTAGGATCTGTGTTGTATTTATTAATTCGTTTAATTGCTCGCCGTCGAATTAGTGCCATTTTCCAACCACTTGTTAAACGTGTCAATTTACAATTACTTGATGAAATTGGTTATCGTTCAGTGCTGATTGGTTTCCCTGTATTCTCCCTTGGTGCTTTAATCTTTGCGATGATTTGGGCACAAATTGCTTGGAGTCGTTTCTGGGGTTGGGATCCAAAAGAAGTATGGGCTCTTATTACATGGTTATTCTATGCAGCATTCCTGCATTTACGTCTATCAAAAGGCTGGGAAGGTCGAAAATCTGCTTGGTTAGCACTAATTGGTTTTGGGATTATTTTATTCAACCTAATTGCTGTTAACTTAATTCTTGCAGGTTTACACTCCTACGCGTAACCTGTGAAGCAACAAGCCTTTTCGCTGTAGCGAAGAGGCTTTCTTTTCTTTTCAATATGTGTCACACCATGTACAATAGAAGTTAGAGAAAGATGGAAGAGAGGGATCGTGAAAGTGTCAGAAAATATTTCAGTATTAGTAGTAGATGACGAGGATCGTATTCGCCGCTTATTAAAAATGTATCTTGAGCGAGAAGGATACCTTGTTGACGAGGCCGAAAATGGAGAACAAGCGATCGAGAAATCTTTAGAAAAAGAGTATCACTGTATTTTACTTGATATTATGATGCCTGAAAAAGATGGGCTAGAAGTGTGTGCAGAAATTCGAGAGCGCGCAGCAACACCAATTATTTTATTAACTGCCAAAGGCGAAGAAGCGAACCGTGTACAAGGCTTTGAGCTTGGTGCAGATGACTATATCGTAAAACCATTTAGTCCTCGTGAGGTTGTGTTACGTGTGAAGGCTATTTTACGTCGTTCACAGGCTTTCTCACCAACGACTAATGCATCTTCTTCAAAAGATTTAGTGGTGTTCCAACACTTAATGATTGACCATGATGCACATCGTGTGACTGCAGAAGGCATTGAGGTTAATTTAACACCGAAAGAGTATGAATTGCTGTACTTTTTAGCGAAATCGCCAGACAAAGTATTTGACCGTGAACAACTACTAAAAGAGGTATGGCATTATGACTTCTTTGGTGATTTACGCACAGTAGACACACATGTAAAACGTTTACGTGAAAAGCTCAACCGAGTTTCTGAAAACGCTGCTAAAATGATTGTGACGGTTTGGGGCGTTGGATACAAATTTGAGGTTGTCAATGAATAGAATATGGAATAGTGTTGTCGGGAAGCTATGGGTAACCATATTGCTTCTCGTTTCATTTGTATTATTTGTTTTCACGGTATTAATGCTTGAATTTCTTCAAAATTACCATATGCAGCAAGCAGAAATTTCATTGCGACAAACAGCAGCAACGGTAGCAAGTATAGTAGATGACAATGAAACAGCCGAATCTACCTCTGAATTATTAAAAGATATTTTACCTACAGGAACCAATGCATTGATCGCTATCAGTCATGTTGAAGTGTCCTTTGCGATGCAAGAGGGTGTCAACAAAAAAGAAATACAAGATACTATATTAGCCAATAAATCTTTTCATGAAGTGTTTCAATCAGATGAGCCGATTATTAAAGAAATGATGATGCCTTCTTCAACTGATCAAGAAAAAATGGAATCTTATGTCGTACTTGGTTTTCCCCTAAATGTTGAAAATGCAGTACATGGAGCTGTCTTCATCTACCAAAGCCCAGATGCGCTACATAAAACGTCTAAGGAAACTACGAAAATTGTCTTTTTAGCAGCCTTCATAGCATTTGTGTTGACGACATTCTTCGCATTCTTCCTTTCTTCACGTATAACTTCGCCATTAAGAAAAATGCGTGAATTAGCTTTTGAAATTGCAAAAGGGAATTTTGAAGCGAAAATGCCTACTACCCAAAATGACGAAATTGGTCAGCTTGCCGTTGCCTTCAACCAAATGGGCCGTCAATTAAAGCATAATTTAGAGGTTATCAATCAAGAAAACGAACAGCTTTCTAATATTTTGACATCTATGACAGATGCAGTGATTACGTTTAATCGGGATCGTACAATATTATTAAGTAATCCACCAGCCGAACGTCTGATGCAAAAGTGGTTTGTCAACAAAGGCTCACAAAGTGCAAAACCTATTCCGCCAGAGCTGTATCATATGCTTGATCATGTGCTGATGTTTGAGGATAAACTAGAAGAGGAAATTGAAATGGATGGCAGCTATTATACATTTACCATTAGTCCTCTTTATAGTGGGGAAATGATACGTGGTGCTGTCGCTGTTATTCGTGATATGACTGAACAGCATCGCTTAGAAAAACTAAGATCGGATTTTATTGCGAATGTCTCTCATGAGCTTCGGACACCGATTGCCATGCTTCAAGGTTACTCAGAAGCATTAATGGATGACGATTTTATTCAGGATCAGGAAGAGCGAAATGAGATTACCAAAATTATTTATGATGAATCGAAGCGAATGGGTCGCCTTGTGACAGATTTATTAGATTTGGCACGTATGGAATCAGGGCATATGACGCTTTATAAAGATGAATTACCAATTAATTCTACTTTTGAACGTATTACACAAAAATTTGCACAGGTAGCAAAAGAAAAGCACGTTCGTCTGCTGTTTGAGAGTGAATTTAATGACGAGGCCATGATTAATATAGATGAGGATCGCATTGAACAAGTGCTTACAAATTTAGTTGACAATGCCCTGAGACATACAGATGAAGGGTCTGTGACTGTAAAAGTAGAGCAGGAGCCGACATTTGCTAAAATATCTGTTCAAGATACAGGACATGGCATCCCTCAAGAGGACTTACCCTATGTCTTTGAACGTTTTTATAAAGCAGATAAGGCACGTACTCGTTCCAAGGGTGGAACTGGTCTCGGCTTAGCCATTGCTAGAAATATTGTGAAGGCACACTCAGGTAATATTATGGTAGACAGTGTGTTGAAAGAGGGTACAACCTTCACGTTTTATTTACCGTTCGATTAATAACAAGTATTGCTATTAATTGGCTGTAACTTCTATGAATGTAAGACGACAAATATTATAGAACGGGGGTGGAGTGCTTTGAATGACTCCGTGTTCCATCGACTATACGATGCATATCACCAAGACGTGTTTCAGTTTTTAATATATTTAGTAAAAAACCGTACACTTGCCGAAGATTTAGCACATGAAGTTTATGTACGAGTGTTGCGCTCATACGATCAATTTGCAGGCAATAGTAGTGAGAAAACTTGGCTATTTGCTATTGCTAAAAATGTAGCAATTGATCATTTTAGAAAGCAAGCTGTACGTCAAAAGCATTCACATGATTTCTTTGACTGGGAAACGGAACAGCTCCATTCAACCACGCCATCACCGGAAGATATGCTACAGGCCAGTGATGAATTTATGCAGGTGGAATCAGCACTTGAAAACTGTACAGGCGACCAAAAAATGGTCATTATTATGCGCTATTTTCAAGATTTATCGATTGCAGAAACAGCGCAAATACTAGATTGGACAGAAGCTAAGGTAAAAACGACCCAGCATCGAGCCATTAAATTTTTAAGGCAACAGCTACAGCCGATTAGAGAACAGGAGGCGAAACGGCAATGACGCATAAGCCATTTGATGATGAACAGCTTGAACATGTCTTGAACAATGCCCCTAAGCTTTCTGACCGCCGTTCAAAAGAAGAAATATTAAATCGGTTAATGGCAGATGCTCGCTTGCAGGATAATAGTCACCTACAAGAAGCGATACAACAACCTATAGAGAATGAAGAAGCACAACAAGAAAGTAAATCTTTAATACAAGATGAACGACCATCACGATTTAAGTTCCGAAAAATGCCGATTTTTACGAGTGTAGCAGCAGTTTTCGCGATAACGGTACTCGTTGGCTTCATGTTCATGAATAATAATGACGCTAGCCAAAAAGATCTAGCTAGTACGCCAGAAACGGCTAATTACTCTACGTTACAGGAAGATCGTTCTGCTAAAGAGGCAGCTACCCAGGATGAGGCACTTCAATCCAGTATTGTATCGGAGCATGAGCGTATGTTATCTTTACGGTCGTCTGTCTATGAGGAAGATGTGAAAGATGCTGTCATTTTCCGTATTGGTTTGGCAGGACGCGATGCAGAAAGTGTTCCAATGACATATGTGATACCAAATGAGCGTGTAGCAACTGATTTTGGAACAGAAAAGCCTTCTACCCTACAGATGTATGAAAAATATGCTCCTCAAATAGATGAAGAAGCCAAAGGGTTTACGGATTATCATCCTTTTAAAGGTGAACTGAAGGAGAAGGAAGACAAGCTTGTCCACGTATTACCAAAGGACAATGACTATGATGTTGCATCAGCTACCGTTAATGAGTACAAAGGGACTTTAGAGGATACCTTCTCGGATTCTGAATATACGGAAGTTGAGATTCAAAATGAAGATGGCACACCTTATGAGTTTTCTCAGGAGGGTGAGCCAAGTCAAGCCATGTCATTAACAAACGCCAAGCATTTTAATTATTATTTATACCAAGATGGTAGTGGGGCAGAATACCTGTCACCAGATTTCCGTCAAACATTTGCTAATGTTACAGAAGCACTTACACTAATGAAAAACAAAAATGATGATGTTTATGTAACAGTGGTTCCTGAAAATGTAACATATACCGTGAAAGAGGAAGCAGAAGGTGTAGTCGTAACATTCGATATTCCCTTAGATTTAGCATCGATGGAGCCAATTCGCGCTACCCAATTGATTGAAGCTATGATGTTAACTGCTGCTAGCTTTGACCAACAATTACGCTTGGATAATGTGGTCCAAGAAAGCTGGGAAGGATTCGATTTAAAAACGTATTTGCCCAAGCCTGTGGGGCCAAATAAACAATATATGCCTTAGTCAAAATCAAAAATGGAGCATTCCTGTAACATGGAATGCTCCATTTTTACAATACTTACAAATCTAATCGGAATTTTTTAAGCAGAACTATTTACTTTTTCTTAATAATTAATTATAGTAAGGTTGTAGTATAAAATAATATGATTCATCTTCGGGGCAGGGTGAAAATCCCGACCGGCGGTAATAGAGTGGTGAACCGTTAATGTTTCCATTAACTCGAATGGTTTATGCTTCGCTCTTCAGCCCGCGACCTGTGCAAATTTATTTGCATGGCTGACTTGGTGTGATTCCGAGGCCGACAGTTAAAGTCTGGATGGGAGAAGATGGAGGTACGATCGTCATTCATTGTTATGAAATAAACTATGACCGAGCGCTTTTTTGTATGGCTTTTTAAACAGTGCTCAAAAATAGTTTAAATTGACGCTTATTCGTCATGCCTTTCTCCCTTGTGCTCTTTATGCATAAGGGTTTTTTCGTGCTAACAATTGAAAGATCGTCACCTTTCTTCTTGCGAGATTGAATCAGCAAAGAGGAGAGAGTTTTCTATGAAGAAAAATGTTAAACTTCAATCGTTTATTACGATTGGCATGCTGAGCAGTATTTCGTTTTTATTAATGCTTTTTAATTTCCCAATTCCACCATTCCCAGCATTCTTGGAAGTCGACTTTAGTGATATGCCTGCATTAATAGCAGCCATCACAATGGGGCCTGTAGCTGGTATTTTAGTAGAATTATTTAAAAATGTATTGGATTGGATTTTCTCTGGAACGCCAACAGGCGTGCCAGTAGGTCATATTGCCAACTTTGCAACAGGTATTTTATTTATTTTGCCTGTAAGCCTTATTTTTAATCGCTTTAAAACAATTGCTGGTCTTGTTGGAGGTTTGGCGACAGGAACAGTCGTAATGGCAGTAGGGATGAGTATTTTAAACTACGCAGTATTTTTACCGATGTACACATACTTCTTAGGAATGGAACCTGTTGTAGGTGACTCACTTTATAAAATGATTATCGCTGGGATTTTACCATTTAACATTGTGAAAGGTATTTTATTAACGGCTATTATGGCATTTTTATTTACAACTATGCGCAAGTGGATCGACCGCCAGCGTTCTATCTATATAACAAAATAATTTTTACTAACCTCGGGTGAACATACCTGAGGTTTTTTGTTGGAAGGAATGATGGATAGGGAAAGGTGTGAAGAAAAGAAAGGCAAAACTAACGGATAAATATAGAAAAAAGTAATGGAGTAAAATAGCTAACTAGTACTTTATAATTATAATCTAGTCGAAAGCTATATTTTCATGTAAAATAGAGAAGAGTTTAGAATGTTTGAGGAGTTTGAAGAGATGAGTGGAAAAAAAGGACAATGGTCTAGTAAATTAGGTTTTATTTTAGCGTCAGCTGGTGCGGCGATCGGACTAGGGGCAATTTGGAAACTTCCCTATGTAACAGGACAAAGTGGTGGAGGAGCATTTTTCCTTATCTTTGTGTTATTTACCTTGTTAATAGGACTACCGATGTTATTGTCCGAGTATGTTTTAGGACGTGGTACACAATCCGAGGCTGTAACAGCGTATAAAAAAATTGCTCCAACTAAGCCAGGATGGGCCTGGATTGGTCGAATGGGCGTGCTAGGCTGTTTTTTATTATTAACTTTTTATAGCGTTGTTGGAGGTTGGATCTTTATTTATAGCGGGCTAGGTGTAGCTGGCGCGGTAATTGATCCAGCAGTAGATCCAGCTGAATTATTTGGAAAAATTATAGGCACGCCTTGGATTACGCTAGTTGGTCTAGTGTTGTTTACATTAGCCAACGTACTTGTGATTTCATTAGGTGTACAAAATGGGATTGAAAAGGCCAATAAATGGATGATGCCGTTACTTTTCATAATGTTCATTGTCCTTGTTGTGCGTGCAGTTACATTAGATGGGGCAATGGAAGGGGTAAAATTCTTCTTATGGCCTGATTTCTCGAATATTACGGGTAAGGCATTATTAGAAGCCTTAGGGCAATCATTCTTTGGGTTAGCAGTAGGTTTTTCTTGTCTAGTTACATATAGCTCTTATCTAAAAAAAGATGTCAGTCTTCCGAATTCAGCGGGTTCTGTAGTGCTGTTAACCGTGCTTGTTTCATTTTTAGCAGGTTTAGCGATTTTCCCTGTTGTGTTCGCCTTTGATTTAGAGCCTGCAGCGGGTCCAGGTTTGCTATTTATGGTGCTACCAACAGCATTTAGTCAAATGCCATTTGGTGAAGTGTTTTTAGCCATGTTTTTATTGCTATTTTTATTTGCTACATTAACGTCATCATTTAGTTTATATGAGATTATCGTCGCGGCATTTATGGAGCATAGTCAGAAATCCCGTCCAATGTGGACACTTTTACTTGGTATAGTCGTATTTATTGCAGCTATTCCAGCAGCGCTTTCTTCGAGTGTTTTATCGGATATAATGATTTTTGAGAAAAGTATCTTTGATGCAACCGATTTTTTAGTGTCGAATATCATGCTTCCGCTAGGGAATTTATTCATTGCTATTTTTATTGCCTATGTAGTGGATAAAGAATTTGTGAAGAGAGAATTGCTAACGGGTAGTCAAATGGGACAAGGCTATTATTCGACATATCGTATGTTAATGCTAGTTGTTGTACCGATTATCATTCTAGTTGTGTTTGTTAATATGCTACTGCAGTATTAAAGAAAAGGTATATTCCGCCATAGGAAAAATACCTTCTCTTAGTGTTAAAAACATAACAGTCAATAGAAAGGTAGAAATGGATTTCTATTGCAAGGCTACTTGCTTTCCTGTGGGCGAGTGCCAGCAGCTTCCTCCGTGTAGGGGCTCACCTGTCTCGCTATCCCACGGGAGTCAAGAAGCCTTCCGCACCAACCCAAAAAATCTCAATCTTTTTAGCAAAGGTTTTCAAATAAAGTAAAGGAGTTCATTACTCTTTATGAAGAGGTGTTGTCACTCAGTACTTCACCGCATTGAAAATAAGAGCCTATCCCCTCTAAGAATACAAATAATGGGTAGATTTGATCGCTATGCTACTATGAGGTAAAGACACTTTGTAGAATGGTTGATAGCGTCACTCCTATGGGATTTAGCGGCTCATCGGACGCCCCCCCTGGAAAGGACGCTGGCGGAACGGAAATCAATCTCTCACCTTGCAAAGTTACTATTTCTACCGTTAACATCTTCTTTTTTAACAACAT
The DNA here is from genome assembly GCF_002429725.1 of Lysinibacillus sp. UBA5994. NCBI lineage: Bacteria > Bacillati > Bacillota > Bacilli > Caryophanales > Bacillaceae > Lysinibacillus > Lysinibacillus sp. UBA5994. The sequence continues at coordinate 10,903 of NZ_DJAU01000047.1, forward strand.
AAAAAGGTGTATTCCGTCTAATAGGAATACACCTTTTCATTATAATTATAAAGATTAATAATCGTTAAGTGATAGCTCACCTAGCCAATCTTCTTTAATAATCTTCCTTGCTTGTTCTTCACTTTCGGCAATAGGGAATACTTTATCAACCTGTGAAATAGCGAATAAGTTGCGAATGAAATCATCGACGACAATAATGGCGATTTTCTTATCTTTTACAGACACCTTCTTAGCAAAATTAACGATCATCCCGAATCCAGTACTATCAATATTTGTTACCCTTTGCATATCGATAATGTATCCGTGTTTTGTGTCTAAGCTAAGTGTTTGCAGCTCTGACTTTATTTCTTCAATCATCCCGTATTCTAAATCGCCTGTAAACGCAATCACAATATAATCAGCCTTTGTGTCAATATTCATTGCAATTTTCTTCTGATTCATCCTATAGCGCCTCCATTTTTCTTTTCTTGTTTGGGGATTTATTCAAACTTAAATTTATTCACTTCATTTTGTAATTTATCAGCAATTGATGATAACTCATCTGAGCTTTGTGTAATTTCGGCAACAGTCGCATATTGCTCTTCTGAGGTTGCGGCAATCTCTTCTGTAGCTGCTGCAGCGTCCTCGATGATGCGAGAAATATCTTGAATGGCTTGTTGCACATCTAGGGAGTTGTCGTTAACATGTGTAAATGCCACTTTCATTTGTTCGACACCTTCTTCAGTTTCGACAACTTTCTCCACGATTTCTTTTAAGGCACTTCCGCCTTTATTGATGATCGTTACTTGCTCCTCGACAGCTAGTAAATTACTTTCCATTGTTCGTACGGTCACAGATGTTTCCGCTTGGATATCATTAATAAGATTAGTAATTTGTCCAGCTGCTAAACTTGACTGTTCAGCTAATTGACGAACCTCTGATGCAACGACAGCAAAACCTTTCCCTTGATCACCTGCTCGTGCTGCCTCGATGGCCGCATTGAGTGCTAACAGATTCGTTTGTTCTGCGATGCCAGTGATAACGGTAATAATACCACCAATTTCTTCAGAGCGCTTGCCTAATTTTTGGATAGAATCTGTTGCATAAGACACTGTTTTCGTAACATCACTTAGATGCATAATCGCTTCATTGATGGCTTCTTCTCCTTTACGTGCGATATGAGTGGATTCGATAGCGCTATTTAAAGTGATTTCAGCCTTTTGTAAGCTCTTTGATACTTCCTCAAGCGTTTTTTGCATCATTGAAACTATTCGTTCAGCCTGATCAGATTGAGTGGTAGTACCAACGGCGATTTCATTCATTGTTAGTGCGATCTGATTAGATGCTTCACTTGTTTGATGTGATGATTCTGCCAAAGTGTGTGATGACTTTGCAATTTGATGTGCACTACCAGCCACAATTTTTATCGTCTCTGTTAAATGATTTTTCATACTACTAAATGCGCGTGCTAATTCAGCGATTTCATCTTTGCCTTTAGGGTTTAACAGTTTAACATTTAAATTTAGTTCTGCTAGTTCCTTGGCATTGGTACTTAGAATGTTAATAGGATTAACAATTTGCTTTTGTAAGAACCAACTAATTCCTCCGATCATTACAATGGCGATCACTAAGGAAATCGCTACATTCTCCAGTGCTGATTTTGTGGCAATGCTTATATAAGGAGCGGTAGGGACAGCGGTTGCCCATACACCGATAACCTTGCCTTGACTATTTACAATCGGATCATAGGCTGCTTGATGCAAACTTCCTAAGACATTGGCAGAACCGATAAAGCGCTTTTTTTCTCCTAGTACAACAGTAGCAACCTCGTCAGAAACCTTTGTATTTAAAGCGCGTTCACCATTATCCACTATATTGGTACTTATACGCGTATCGTTTTGAAAGATGGATACAGCATTCCCGTTTGTGAGTTCTCCAACTTTATCAGCTACCTCAAAGTTTTCTACCATATTGATATCGCCCTTATAGAGTTGGTTGTTTTTAATGGACCATTCACCAGGATATTTAGCGTCTAAATATTCATAGCTCAACTGTATATCTGATAAAAGCTTTGTATCAGCACTTTCTAATAGATTGTTCTTGGCAACAAAAAAATTGACTCCTGCTAAAAGGGAAGTAAGTAAAATAATACAACCAAATATAAGCAGATTCATTTTCTTTCGTATAGATAACTTCATTAAAACGCCCCCAATTTTACGTTTACTTTATAGATGAATCTTTTTGGAAATACCAACTAAAAATTTTGTTTCAGAAATATTTTCGAACCAAATATGGTCGACCATATTTTTGACAAAAAATAAACCGCGTCCACGATCAGCATAATCAAATTTGTCTAAATCGAATTGAAGAACTTTGTCCCAGTCCTTTTCGTCAATGCCTTTTGCTTCGTCAGTGACTGTTATTTTTATCTCTTCGTTTGATTGAGTTACTTGTATTTGAATCTTCTTTTGAGCGGGTGTATTAATTTTTCCCATAGCCTCTACGGCATTGATGACTAGTTCATGAACAACAAATCTTAACTCTCGTTTATAAGGTAGATTATATATCTCTGTATAATTCTCCATTACTTGATCAATAAAGGCTATAGCTTGTGTATCAGGATTTACATTGAGTGTGAATTCCATCTTCAATCACCTACCCTTTAATGTAATTGTTATTGAAACGACTGTGATGTCATCGCTGTAATCATTATCAAATAAATTGTACTTTTGAGAAAACTTTTGTAGTGCATAGCTGTTATCCTGTGAAGCATAGGCGTAGAAAAAGTCCATATCAATTGAGTTTTGCTCGTTCAATGTTAATAATCCATCCGTATAAAGAATAATACGATGCCAGCCTGATAAAGGTATTGTTTTTTTATTTATTTGAATAGTAGGGAATAGTCCGAGGATAGGCGTATTCGCTGGGAGGAAGACTGTTTCTCCAAATTTTCCAAATAAAAAACCAGAAGGGTGAGCCGCATTCACATAGTGCAAAGTGCCGTTTTTTGTATCTAGAAGTATGTAGATTGCTGTCATTAAAAAACGGTCCATATCCTCATCAGAAAATAGCTCGTAAATTTGGCGGTTAAGTTCTTGGATTACGGCTACTGGATCAATTAACTTAGTAATCATTCCTTTTAATAATGATCTGATGGACATAGTAACGAGTGATGCAGCTATGCCATGCCCCATTGCATCGTACAGAAGAATGGCGGTTAAATGGTCATTAATCTTAAACCAGCAGTACATGTCACCTCCTAGTGTATTGGATGTTACGTAAAGACCATCAACCTGTATTTGCTCAAGATTTAATGGAGGAGATAGTGCGTTCTTTTGGAATTTTTTTGCAACAAATAAATCTTTTTGAATCATACTTTCTTGCTGCTTTCGAAGCTTGGCTTCCCTCTGATATTTTAAGGCTACTTGAATTCGAGTCTTAAAATGAGTAAAATCAAACGGCTTTAAAATAAAGTCGAAAATGCCTGCTTCAAAAACCCTATCGATTGTTATGTTTTTTTCGTAGGTAGTAGATAGAAGGATAGGGACATCTATCCAATTTTTAAGTACATGAATGTGCTGACAAATTTCCTCGCAATTGCTGAGTGTCATTTTCGTGTCAAGTACGATTAATTCCAGCTCATCTTTCAAAGCTGAATCTACTAAATAGTTCATTGCTGCTTCCGTTGTTGAAAAGCAATAAATATTGGGGATGCTGATACGATGAAAATACTTTTGCAGACGTAGCACATCATTACTTACGCTGCCAATAATTAATACTGACATGCCTACTTAATTCACCGCCTTATGTATCTATAACTAAATATTTCCTGGAAGCCAACATAATGATTTCTAACCATAATTATATACTCCGTATTTACTGATAATATGAATAAATTAAAATTCTAATTTGCTATAAATTTACCAATAAATATCGCATTATACAAGGCTTTTGTGATATAAAGTAAAACTTAATCAATAGGATTTTTGACATCTTGGTTCTTGGATAGGGTTCACGGGTTATCTTTTTAACGATGTTCTTGATATATCTACAATTAATGCATGGGGAAGTAGTGAATACTTCGTCTCTAGTCATGATACTAGACTGTTCATTTTTAGAGTGACGAAGAATTTTTGTAAGACTAAAGGCCTTTTGTAGAAAGTAGTAATTTTGCCCTTTTTTAAAGATGAAAGATCGCTATTTGAGATGGAAATGTGGTAAGAAAAATTAATCTAAAATAAGGATTAATATATTCGATAAAAAGCATGTCATAAAACCTTACATACATATTGCTTATTCTTCAAATTTAATGTATTTTTAGAGCAGTTATAAAAAACGTGTTAATTAAAATTACATTGGAGTGGTGAAGAATGAAACATTATACCAAAGAAGATATTATACGCCGAGTGAAGGAAGAAAATGTGAAATTTATTCGCCTACAATTTACAGATATCTTAGGGACAATCAAAAATGTGGAAGTTCCTGTCAGTCAATTAGAAAAAGCGCTAGATAATAAAGTTATGTTTGACGGCTCTTCAATCGAAGGTTTTGTGCGTATTGAAGAATCAGATATGTATTTAAAGCCAGATATCAATACCTTTGTGATTTTTCCTTGGACTGCTGAAAAGGGGAAAGTAGCTCGCTTTATATGTGATATTGCAAGACCAGATGGTACACCGTTTGAAGGAGATCCACGCTCCAATTTAAAACGAGTATTGAAGGAAATGGAGGAGCTGGGCTTTACGTCGTTTAATTTAGGGCCAGAGCCTGAATTTTTCCTATTCAAGTTGGATGAAAAAGGGCATCCGACACTGGAATTAAATGATAGTGGAGGCTATTTTGATTTAGCGCCAACTGATTTGGGAGAGAACTGTCGTCGTGATATTGTTTTAGAGCTAGAGGGGATGGGCTTTGAAATTGAAGCGTCTCATCATGAAGTAGCACCAGGCCAGCATGAAATCGACTTTAAGTATGCGAGTGCTATTGAGGCATGTGACAATATCCAAACATTTAAACTGGTGGTAAAAACCATTGCTGCACAGCATGGTCTCCACGCAACATTTATGCCAAAGCCACTATTTGGGGTCAATGGCTCAGGAATGCATTTTAATCTCTCCTTATTTGAAGGTGATAAAAATGCCTTCTATGATGAACATGCAGACTTGCAATTAAGCGCAACCGCACGTAGCTTTATGGCAGGAATTATGAAGCATGTGCATGGTTTTACAGCTATCACGAATCCACTTGTCAATTCCTATAAACGATTAGTACCTGGCTATGAAGCCCCTTGCTATGTAGCGTGGTCTGCTCAAAACCGCTCACCATTAATTCGCATTCCAGCAGCACGTGGCTTATCTACACGAATTGAATTGCGCTCAGTTGATCCAGCAGCAAACCCTTATTTAGCAATGGCTGTTATTCTAGCATCTGGGCTGGATGGTATACGAAAAGATTTAACACCACCAGCCGCGGTAGACCGTAATATTTATAAAATGACAGCAGCAGATCGGGAGTTGAACGGGATTGATAGTTTACCATCCTCATTAGAATTTGCGCTAATTGAATTAGAGATGGATACCATTGTTCGTGATGCATTGGGTGACCATATTTATGATAAATTTACAGCTGCCAAAGAAATTGAATGGAATAAATATCGCACACGTGTCCATAACTGGGAGCGTGAGGAATATTTAACGATGTACTAAAGGTGTTGGGGCTTTTTTAGCTCCAACTTTTTTATGTGACATGTACTTCTTTTTGCTCTATCATAAGATTAAAGGAGTGTGAACGATGACACAGATAACTCAAGTTGTGACAATTCAAAACAATGATATTGTGCAATTTGAACTTGATATTAACCGTGCTTTAGTAGATTTAAAAGGCTTTTTCATACTTGATATCAAATACAATACGCTCTTTATTGGAGAGCAGACGGTCATCCATTCTGCTTTAATTATTTATCAGCAAAACAATTACACTATTTAACAAGAGGGGTCATGTCGATGAGACGTGACTTTTTTTAATAAAAGATAAACTCGATTGTTGGGGAAGGTTAATGGTAATCGGGTTTCTTCCTCCTTAGATTGTCATAAATTAATTCATCTGGATCATGGATCATCATTTTTCTCCCTAACCAGTTCAGTTTCAAAGTAATGAACATCCATAGTGCCTCAAAGTTTTCTACTGCCATTTTACCACTTGATGGAAAGACCTATTTTTTATCCGGAGCACCTTGGTATTTTACAAAAAATACCTCCTCTCTTATATTTACAGTGGGTAAATGAAAATCGATAGTTGTCGGAAATTTATATGTATTTTATATACTTTTGCTATAATAAAATTATCATGTTCATCGAACAAAGGAGGGGTTTGGTTGAAAATACGGTTAGGTCTTCTTGGCCCTTCAGACTCGATTGAATTTGTCGAAGCTGTCTTGAAAAATTGGCCAGAGTTTATATTTACCTCGATAGAATGTCTAGCACAAGAGGATTTAGATGAAAAAGTGACACCTTTATTGATGGAAGAAATGGATATGTGGCTGTGTACAGGGCCCATCACCTATAATATTGTGCAAAGTTGGAACCAACTAAAGACACCAGTTTTTTATGTTGTGTATAAAGGATCATCCTTATATAAAACCGTGTTAAAGGTATTGTACGAACACAAAATCGACGTGAATGAAATTAGCTACGATGCTGGTAATAGTGATGCATGGGAGCAGGCCTTGGTGGAGGCAGGGATTGAAGTAAAGCCTAAATTTGTGGAATCGGAGACAATTTCATTAAAAGAGCTTGTGCACTATCATTTTAAGCTTTGGGAAAGTGGCCAAACAAAGGCTGCCATTACTGGTCATCCTATTCATCATGAACTACAATTGCTAGGTGTTCCAACCTATCGATTGTTCCCATCCTCGATGGCTGTAGAGGCTGTTATTACGAATATGCTACGAACATATGAAATGCTACGCTATAAGGCGACTCAAATTGCTGTACAAATAATCGAAATTGATCCATTTTTAGGAATCGCAAAAAATAACTTCTCAACAGATGAGCTGTTTAGAATGGAACTTAAGATAATGGAGCATTTGCTGACGTACACAAAAAGCATCCATGGTTCCATTAAATCTACAAGATTTGGGCGTTATGTGATTTTCACTACGAGAGGCTTAATGGAGGATATAACGAAGAATTTTAACCAAATGCCTGATATAGAAGATTTCACACCGCTAGATCAAGAGGCCATGACTTGTGGAATTGGGATTGGTCAAACGGTATATGACGCAGAAATAAACGCTGGAAATGCCTTATTGCATGCAAAGGAATGCGGTAAGGGTTCATGGATGGTTTGTTTTGATGATAAAAAAATTGCAGGACCGCTTGGAAAGCCTGAACAACTTACATACTCCTATACCTCAGAAGAATTAGAGGCTTTAAGTCAGAAAACCACCTTAAGTGTGATGACATTAAATAAGTTAAAGTCCTCATTGAAAAAATTAGCAAGTGATGAGCTGAATGCTAATGAGCTAGCAAAATATATGCAGATACCAGCTCGAAGTGCGCGCAGAATATTAACAACCCTTGAGGAAAAAGGATTTGCTGAAGTCGTTGCAGAGGAGAAACCCCATACACGCGGACGTCCACGTAAGGTTTATAAAATTTCTCCATTCTAAGGAGAGTCCATAGATATATGGACTCTCCTGTTATGCTATGAGCGAATTTTGTATTGATTTACATCTGATGGCAGAGGGGAAGTGTATACCTCACCAGCTCGACGTTCAATTAATTCTGCCTTCGCTTGTTCAATTAATTCTGGTTGTAGAAGGACATCCAGTGCTGTAGAAGCCATAACTTTCCCTGCATGAAGCATGCCTTTATGTGCTAAGGAAGTTGTCCCTGTTGCTACGATTTGCCATGTATGAAGAGGGGTTCCAAGTGGTTCACATGCGGTCATGCATTGTGCAGTTGGGACAAGCCAGCTAACATCACCTACATCAGTAGATCCAGCCATAAATTCATCAGGCTTAAATGGATCAATAATATCCGCAATATCTTTTCCAGCTAATTGACGATTTCTTTGCACATCCACCTTTTTTTCCTCTTCCGATAGTGTTTTACGAATAGCACTAGCAAATTGTATTTCCTCATCTGAATAAGAAGGTGTACCTAATTTAATGAAATTTTCATACATAACCTGTTCTAATGTTGTATTTGGAAGCACATTAGAAAGAGCTGAGGCTAGATCTATTTCTACCTCAGTACCAGTCATCAGAGCAGCACCTCTTGCAATTTCACAAATACGTTGGTAGATAACCTCCGTTTGAGAAACTCTTGGAGCTCTTACAAAATACAAAACTTCTGCCTCTGCTTGTACAACATTTGGAGAAAAACCACCTGTATTTGTAATGGCATAATGGACTCTTGCTTCAGGAATGATATGCTCTCGTAAATAATTTACTCCGATATTCATCAACTCCACAGCATCAAGAGCACTTCTCCCTAAGTGTGGGCTAGCAGCTGCATGGGCGCTTTTACCTTTAAATTTAAAGTACACTTCGTAACAAGCGAGTGTGGCAACCGACATAATATTATTTGTTGTTCCTGGATGCCAAGTCAAAGCAATATCAACATCATCAAAAACACCCTCTCTTGCCATAAAGGTCTTACCGCCACCGATTTCTTCCCCGGGACAACCGTAATAACGGACCGTTCCTTCGATATTGTTCTCTTGCATGTAATCACGTAATGCAATAGCAGCACCAAGTGAACCTGTACCTAATAAATTATGTCCACACCCATGACCGTTACCTCCTGTTTCTTGTGGATTTGGCTGCGCTATACCGCCCTGTTGACTTAAACCAGTAAGCGCATCAAATTCTCCTAGAAATGCGATAACAGGATTGCCATGACCAGACGTTCCTATGAAGGCGGTTTCAATTTGGGCAACACCTTTCTCCACTTCAAAACCTTCATCCTCTAGTGCTTTGCTTAATAGTTCAGCAGATTTAAATTCTTCAAATCCTGTTTCAGCATATTGCCAGATTTGATTACTCACTTCAATTAATTTTTCTCGTTTTTCTTCAATAATTTGTGATAGTCTACTATGTTTGGTCAAATAAACTCACCCTTACCTTTCTTTTTATGCATGATCAATTAAACTACTATTCTTTGATGGAATTCTATAGAATACCGCACAGATTACCACGATGACTAAGGCACCGATTAGGAAGAAGAAGGCTGCTTGGAATGAGCCTCCAAAACCATCAATAAGAGCACCCATAGCTGTTGGGGCAATAAAGCCAGCCATACCACTAGCGAAATACATCATGCCTAAAAAAGAGCCTATAATTTTTTGAGAAACATACTTAAGTGGAATGGCCAAAATTGCCATTGAAATGGCTGAATCCCCTATAGAGAAGATACTCTGAAAGGAAATCGCTAACTGAATACTCGATGCATTAAACATCATATAAAGGCATAGGCCTGAAACAATGGCACCAATCAATACAATTATTTTTTCTTTTCCAGCAAGTCCTTTATCAATTAAAAATCCTGTGATAATAGCTGCGATTAATCCACAAGCCTGTGGAATCATAGCAAGTGATCCGACTTCTCGTAAATTTAAATTCCGCGTTTGTTCCAAATAGGAGGGAAGCCATGACGAGAAACCCCAATGGACTGTACTTGAGCAAAAGTACATCACGACAAGCATCCATAAAAATGAACTTTTATAGAGTTCTTTCATTGGACGACCATTTGAAGTTTCTGCCACTTGTTGTTTAATAAGCTTTGGGGGATTGTAAAACTTAAACAATAAAAGAGTGACAATTAGACCAACACCACCAATAATGTAAAACATTGTGCGCCAGCCCCAAGTATCAGCAATTAAACCAGCCAAATACAAAGCAAGAACACCACCAATTAATTGAGCAGCTAGAAGCATCGATTTAGCCCGTGCACGAACATCTTTTTTGAAAATCTCCGTAATGGCAACGCCACTGCCTGTCGGTAAACCACCATCACCAAGACCAAGAATAAAACGAATAGCTAAGATTGCCATAAAAGAGCCAATCATCCCAGTCAGTAGGGAGAAGAGGGAAATCATGAAAACAGCAATAACAATTATTTTCCGTGAACCAAACTTATCAGAGGCCCATCCTGCTAGCAATGTCATCAGTGCACTGCTTAGCCAAAAGCTACTGATGACCAACCCGCTTTGTGTCTGTGTTAAATGTAATTCTTTGCTAATGGGGATAATGGCCACATTCATACCGAACAATGTTAATGAATCGACTAACCATGCTAGAAATAATAATGAAAAGATAAAATTTCGTTTGCCAACACTCAATTGCGTATGTAACTCACTCATTCAATTCTTCCTCCTTTTTAGGACGCTTTATTTTTATTTAAGGACAATAAAGGTCTTGTCCGTTATTATAAATACATTATTGTTATTTTTCAATATATTTTGATTTCGAGTACAATGAAATTTTGAGGAGATAGAGAAAAAAGTGTAGATGAAGGACGAAATTAAGCAAGGAGAGTAGATCATAAAAAATACTTCCCTTAAAACCTGTCCAAAGTTAGCATAAAAAGACAGGTTATATAGCAGTATCTATTTTAAGATGGAATCAAGGAGTGAAAGCAATGAGTTGGATTGAGTCGATACAAAAGGCCATTAATTATATGGAGGAGCATTTATTAGAGGATATTACGATTGAACAGATTGCGCAGGAGGTTAATTCTTCTGTCTTTCACTTTCAGCGAACATTTGCCATTTTGACAGATATGTCTATTGCAGATTATCTGCGACGAAGAAGATTAACATTAGCTGCACAAGAATTGCTGGGTACTGAACAAAAAATAATCGATCTCGCCTACAAATACGGCTATGAAACTCCTGAAGCCTTTACTAAAGCGTTTCGAAAACAGCACCATGTTACGCCTAGTGAAGCAAGAAAGAAGCAAGGACCATTACAATCATATAATCGCCTGGTCATACAGGTAAGCTTGAAGGGAGCAGAACCAATGAAATATAAAATTATTGAAAAAGACAAGTTTCAAATTGTGGGTGTAAAAAGAACATACAACTGTCAAAATGGGGAGAATACAACGGAAATACCTCTATTTTGGCAAGAGGTAAACCAAAGTGGCTTTGATCACCAGCTATACCAATTAAATAATGGCACGGTCAATGGCGTATTAGGTGTTTGTGTACCAAATACTGAACATGGACAAAAGGGCTTCATTGATTATTGGATTGCTACTGATCATGTAGGAGAAGTAGGGGAAGATCTCTTAACAATGGAAGTACCTGCATCCAAATGGGTTATCTTTGAAGTACATGGACCTATGCCTGATGCAATGCAAAATACGTGGAAACAAATTTATTCAGAGTGGTTCCCATCCAACCCATATGAACCAGCAGGAACAGCAGAGTTAGAGGTTTATCCTGAAGAGGATGCTTATAGCCCTGATTCGTATTCAGAAATTTGGATTCCAATTAAATAACAAGAAAGCCAAGGATGCTATACTAGTGCATCCTTGGCTTTTATTATTCTACTGAAAAGATTTCCCTTTTTTAGTTTTGTTAAAGATGTAAATTTTGGAATAAACTGTTTAATGGCGTTTATTAATCGTTACATAATTTCATGAGGGGGTTAAGAAATGATGAGAGGTACGATTCAAAACAAACGTGTTGAAATTTCACAAGAGGATGCACAGCAATACTTAAAGTTGGGAAAAGTTGCGCATGTTGCAACAGTTGATGAGGAAGGTTTTCCTTATGTTATTCCGTTTGTCTATGTATATGAAGGGGAGGACAAACTATACTTGCATATTGGTAATCTTCGAGAAAGTCACTTTTGGTCAAATATCAAACAAAATCCTAAAATTTGTATAGAAGTTTGCGATATGGGTGATTTACATCCAGGCAAAAAATATGCCTGTCAATCCGCACTAGTTTATCAAAGTGTTGTTTTGTTTGGACATATCGAAAGAATTGAAGAGGAAACGAAAAAAGAATGGTTATTTGATGCGTTACTGGAGAAGTATGGCAAGCCTGAATGGACATTTGAAAGAGAAGGCTATCCGATTATGCCGAAAATTGAACTATTTGAAGTAAAAATAGAAAAGCTGACAGGGAAAATGAATAACGGCATGTATCATTAATCAAAAAGGCTAAGTATTGGTTGAATTCTACCATGCTTAGCCTTTTCTTCTTACGATTTTGTTAAAGTGTAAAGTTGTAGAGTATCTTCAGTATTGTGCTTCTCTTGGTAAATGAAATTCAATTTTTTTAAAACCTTGATTGAATTGATATTGGCAGCGTCAACTTCTGCAGCAATTGTTTCCATTTTTAAGTGCTTAAAGGCATAATCAATTAAAGCAGTTATAGCTTCTGTTGCATAGCCTTTTCCCCAATATTCCTTGCCCAAATCATAGCCAATCTCTGTTAGAGCATTGTCATAATCAAGCATATTAAAGCCACATGACCCAATGATATGATTGGATGCCTTTTCAAAAATAGAGAAGCGGATTGCCTTGTGTTGCTTAGCTAATTGTTCTAGAAGTTCAATCATTTCCAAGGCTTGCTCTTCTTGTGTAAACTGAGTAATGTTCATATACTTGGTTACATCAGGATCAGACCAAATGGTTAATAAACTTTTAGCATCAGCTTTCTCCATTTTTTGTAACCGCAATCTTTCCGTGTCGATATTTTCAATCAATACTTTTACCTCCAAAATTATGATGATGTTGGATGAAAAATATTGCTATCTGCGCATAATTCAGTCCCTTCAAATGGATATAAGTTTATTATAATAGAAATGATACATACTGCAAAATACTGGAGGAAATAGCATGATAAAAGTCTCGGAAGAGCAATATCCTATCATTAAACAATTTATTTCAAGAGCCCCGACATTTGTGTATAGTATACTAGATCGAATGATAGAAGGAGCTGTCTATTCTGATACAGCTGCTTTTCAAACATTATTATTTCACACGAAATCAGGGATATACTATGTATATGGCAATGAAAATAAGACTTCGATTGATTATCATCTTGCCTATTGTTTTCAACAGGCTATAGAACAACAGAAACGGTTTACCTTATTTTCTTATTCTGAACAGTGGAATACTAAAATCGAACATTTGTTAAATAATCAACTGAGAAAGCTAGAACGCTATACATTTACATTTGATGAAAATATTTATAATCATAGAGAGAAGCATGGGGAACGTGACTACGAAGTCAAATTTATTACTGAACCCTTGATTAAAAATTCACTGGAATTTGATCAGACATATTATGAGGAATATTGGGATTCTACCTCTAATTTCCTCAAAAATGGCTTTGGCTTTTGTTTCGTACATAAAGAACAAATCATTAGTGAAGCGGTCTCTATATTTAAATCAAATGAGTATGCAGAAATTGATATTATGACAGATTCGAATTTTAGAGGACAAGGATTAGCAAGTAGCATTGCAGAAACATTTATAGATCATTGTCTTGTCAACCAGCTAAAGCCTTGTTGGGATTGTGACATTTCGAATACAGGATCCATTCACCTAGGCACAAAGCTTGGTTTTACGACACCACAAAAATATGCTATCTATACAAAAAAGTAGCCCACGCGGTTATTAAAAACATCGTGAGCTTTATCTGCTTTTAAAAGAAACGATTGCGTAATTCAAAAACTCGATAGAATAGTCTAGCGTCTCTAGCCATTTTATTTGGAGCGTTCATATGGGGACGGAGGCATTGTTGAAACAATTCATCACAGTATTTTGTGCTACCGTGGCGTTCATAGCATTCATCATGCAGTTTACAGCAAGCATCCACTGCATTTGTAGGCGTACCTGGTCCTGAGCAGCCAGGACCACAGTATCGGTAGCCGGGATAACAAAAACCGAGCTTGCGATTTCTATTCATCTCCTAAACCTCTCTTTTCGATGTTTTTACTATAAAATATGTAATATTTCATCGTAGAAGAGGATAAAAAACTATAAGACTATTCTTTTTGATTTGTAAGGTTCCTGTAAGCTTAAAAATAATTACTTGTAAGGATGGGGAGTTATGCTAGCTATAGCATAAAAGATAAGGAGTTTTTCAACATGAATCCATCCGTTACACAAAAAGAACGAATCATTGCCTTAGATATTATACGAGGATTAGCGTTATTTGGTATTTTATTTATTAATGTAGGTGCCTATCAGCTCTTGATGGAGGGTGCACCAATGCCTGATATGAGTGGAATCAATGGGGTTATTGATTCACTTATTAATATTTTTATAGAAAAGAAATTTTTCTCTATCTTTTCATTCCTATTTGGGGTTGGTTTTTATATTTTTGCTACACGTGCTGAAGCGCGGGGAGATAGACCGAGAATGCGCTTTGCAAGACGCTTATTGGCTCTGTTGGTTATAGGTATTATTCATATTTTTATTTTTTGGGGCTCTATCCTAGCCATTTACGCAGTGATTGGTTTTTTATTGTTACCATTTTACTCTGCGAAGGTTTCAACCATTTCTAAATGGTTGTTTACGATTATCACACTGCATATTCTGGCATTATTAGGACAAATGTATGTGCCGTCTAATGCAGTTTTGTCAGCTATATTTGGCTTTTTAGGCAATGATGCCGTAGCCATCTTTATTATGTTTTTAAGTGGATTTTTAGTAGCAAAAGCTGATTGGATTGGGCACATTGGAGCGCATAGTCAAAAAATAAAATGGTTGCTTTATAGTACTTTCCCGTTCTTTATTGGATTCTCATTATGGATTTGGTTTGCCTCACAAACAGATGACGAACAGCTTCAATCTATCATTGGCTTAGGGGTTGTTCCAACAACCTATTTTTATCTAAGTTGTTTGTTTATTCTATTAGAACATAAAACAATAGCGAAGCTACTTCAGCCAATTGGACGCGTGGGGCAAATGGCCTTCACAAATTATTTAGCGCAAAGCTTTATTGGAACAGCCATTATTTCATTAATGGGGCTAGAAGTAGTTTCACCATCAGATATTGTAGTGATAGCGAGTATTACGTTTATCATTCAAATAATTTTTAGCGTGATTTGGTTTAAGTTCTTTACAATAGGACCATTTGAAAAATTATGGCGATATATGACTTATGGAAAAAAAGTCGTGTCCAAACAATCATAAAATACTGTAAATCCCAAACAATCCTACTGTTTGGGATTTTTTCTGCTAAAATAAATTGTATGTTTTTGTAAAAAATGAAACCTAAAATAGGAGATAATCGTAAACTAGGTACCAGAAATAAAGGAGCGTTTATAATATGGCTAAGCAAATAAAAAAATATATGGCTGTGACAACGGCATCTTTGATGGCTGTACAGCTTGCAGCATGTGGAAATAGTGAAACTCAAACAGCAGAAGAATACCCTTTAACTACTTCTAATCAGATAACTGAAGATCAAAATCAAGCAAATACAAGTGATGAAATAGAAAGTGTTTACAATAGTGAAATGGCTGATGCCTGTGATGAATGGCAAGAAGGTGATGATGGTTCCTTTGAATGTATCGATGAAAATTCACCTTACTATGCCCAGCATTTCTTTAATGGTTTGATGTATGCAACGGCTGGAGCCATGATAGGAAGTGCGATATATAAAAGTCGCAATTTAAAAAATGGTACAGATCGAGATGAGCAAAGCAATGGTGGCGGCTCAGCAGTGCCACGATCGTCATCAAGCGCTAAGGATGAAAGTAAACATACAAATGGTATAACAAACAGTACGCAAAATAAGGCTAGTTCAACTTCAGGTAGCTCAACTTCAAGTGGATCAAATTCTTATTCGAGTGGACAACGCACCTATTCGACGGATAGTTCATCTAAGAGTTCCAATTCCTACTCCAATAGCTCTTCCTCAAGCACAGGAAAATCGGGCTTTGGTTCTGGTGGGGCATCTCGTGGCGGCTCGTCCTCCTCGTAAGGTTAGGATAGGGAGTGAAGAACATGATGAATCACACACAGCAACGACAAGCATTTTACTCAAAATTCCCTGACTTCTTTCCTGACTTTGAGGATTTAGAGTACGCATTATATGATGTTTTAGAATTGCCAAAGCAACAAATTGATCAACTTCATTATGCAACACAAATGCTTTGGCGCATCTTTTTAAAAGTCGGGAAACAATTTAAACATTTATCGGTCGATCAGCTCTTAGCCTTAGGTATTCGACCGGAAATGATCCCATATATTCAATTAGATTATTTACAGCAGCAATCAATTCTGGCACGATTTGATTTTATTTGTACAGAGGAGGGCTACATTAAATGTTTAGAGTTAAATGGAGAAACCCCTTTTCTTGTACAAGAAACCTTCAAGATGAATGACGCACTATGTCAGCATTTTGGCTATAAAAATCCCAATGATGTAACAGCCTTACAAAAAGCATTGTCGGGTGCTCTTTTTGCTGCCATTCAATATATACATAATGTCAAAAAGCCGAAGATTGTCATCACAGGAAAAACAGCGAAAGAGGACTACGAAGAGTATTGCCAGGTACAGTTTATCAAGTCTTGTATTCCTTTTGACATTGAGTATATGCCCATACAAAAGCTTATTATCTTTTCTAATGACACGTCCGAGGTAGCACAAGGTCTTTATACACCTACAATGGAGAAAATTGATATTTTATTTAGACCCGCACACCCTGTAGAGTTTTTAATAGATGATGTGGCAGCAGATGGTGATCGCATTGGCTTGCATCTTTTAGAGCTTGTCAAAAAACGACAGCTAGCCATTATTAATCCACCTGCTGCCTATGTATTACAATCGAAAATCTTATTATGGTTAATATGGGAGCGGAGAAATGATCCATTGCTCTTTACTTCCGAGGAACGAGCAGCTATTTTGCAATATATGCTTCCTACATACCTTACAGCAGAACCATTTATTCGCGATGATGTACCCTATGTCAAGAAGCCTGTTTATTCTCGTGAGGGAAATACAGTAGAAATTTACGCAGGAAGTGGGCGGAGAGTAAATGCTTCTACATCCAAACACTATGATGATAATTTGTTTATTTACCAACAGTATGTGGAGATGCCTAGTATAACAGTGCAGTTAAAAGAAGGATATCGTGCTAAGAAGTGGCTAATTGGCTCATTTGTTGCTGATAATCGTGCATGTGGTTTAAGCTGTCGGGTAGGCAATCAAATTACAGAATGGGATTCACATTGGTTAGCCGTTGGTTACAAGGAATAGCAAATCTATAGTGCTGAAAAACAAAACCACCCATAAAATTTTTTAGAAGGTGAAAATGGATTGCCGTTGCAGGCTACTTGCTTTCCTGTGGGCGAGCGCCGAACCGCTTCCTTCGCTACCACTCCGTTTAGCGTTTTGCCTGACTCGCTATCCCACGGGAGTCAAGTAGTCTTCCACTCCAACCTACAAAAGTGTTATCTTTTTAGCAAAGGTTTTCAAATAAAGTGAAGGTGTTCACTTCTTGTCACTCATCACTTCTCCACATTGAAAATAAGAGCTTATCCCCTCTATGAATACAGATAATGGGCGATTTTATTACTATGCTACTATTAAAAAAGTAAAGACACTTTGCAGAATGGTTGATTGGAGAGGAGCCAGCGTCACACCTAGGGGATTTAGCGTCACTGATGAGACCCTAGAGCGAACGTAAGTGAGAGAAGCGGCTCATTGGACGCCCCCTGGAAAGGACGCTGGCGGAACGGAAATCAACCCTTACCTTGCCAAAAGGTATTATTTCTCCTAGCGATATTATCTTTTTTCAACAACATGAATTGGCGAGACTTTTAAAAGTATTGCCAATCGTTTGGTCCTTATTCATTCCAGCCTTTACAGACATCAATCCATTCTTTATAGGGAGCATATGTTTCAAGTTCTGAAATGGTTACCTCAATGGCTGAATTACTACTACCGCACGCTGGAAATACTGTAGTAAAACGTTTTAAAGATTCATCTAAATAAATGGCTACGCCCTCATTCACACCAAAAGGGCATACACCTCCGACATCATGGCCAATCATCGTCTCCACATCATCTTTGGATAACATCTTTGCCTTCGTACCAAATACGGCTTTATATTTTGCATTATCGATTTTTGCGTCACCAGCAGCCACAATTAAGATCGCTCCATCATTTACAAGAAAAGATAAAGATTTTGCTATGCGCTCTGGCTCACAGCCAAGCGCCTGTGCTGCTAACTCAACTGTTGCGGAGCTTTCTTCTAATTCTTGTATTTTGTGTTCTACATGCCATTGTGCTAAATGGCGACGTACTTTTTCAATTGCCATATGTACACCCTCCTACTTGTATCAATTATGCCCTAGCATAGGTTGTCGAGATTTTTTGAGATTTTCGAAAAGATCCCTTTTCTATAGTTGATATACCACCTTCATACAAAAAGCATTCATTAAATCCAGACAAAATTAATTTTACCATAATTTTCAGAATATATAGTTGTGAATGCTTTATCTTTCGGGTACCATTGGTGTAAGGAGTGTAAAATTACACTAGGGAGGTCTTTGTATGCTTAGATTATTACAAATAGTATCTATATTAATTGGTTTGTCCTTTGTGACATTAATAGTGGCATTCATGATCACATTGAGTGGTGGGCTGCATTTAATTAATTTGGTCTTTACTATACCCATTTGTTTATTTGTCTGGATTGTATGTAGTATGTTTAAATGGACCAACACAAAAAAACGAAGGGGCTTGCTATTTGGTGTCATGGGAATCGCCCTGTTGATTGCAGCCATTAAACCGATTCAACATTATTATAAAATGAGTATTCCCACTGTTGATGCGGAAATTGATGTAACAGTCTATCAGCCATTTGTTCCTGGCAATGAAATAGTGAAAAATAAAGCTTCCTTACAATTGACAGAGTCATTACCACGACTAGATGGTGCAACAGCCATGTACCCTTTATATGCGGCTTTTGTGGATGCTACTTATCCCAAAGGGGAATATCCTCCATATAATAGTAGAGTTCAAGTAAGTCGTACACCAGAGGCCTATCAAAATTTAATAGCTGGAGATGTTGATTTGATCTTTGTGGCAGCCCCGTCCACCTCACAAGAATGGCAGGCAGAAAAGGAAGGACTTACATTTGATATGACGCCAATTGGTCGAGAGGCATTTGTCTTTTTTGTGCATCGTAAAAATAAAATCGATAATTTAACACTTGAGCAGGTCAAAAAAATATATGCTGGAGAAATAACTAATTGGCGTGAAGTGGGTGGGGAGGATGAGGCCATTCGTGCTTTCCAACGCCCAGCAGATAGTGGAAGCCAAACGACACTAGAAAAGCTGATGGGCAATACGCCAATCATGGAGGCACCCACTGAAGATGTTGCATCAGGAATGGGCGGAATCATTCGTGAAGTGTCGCAATATCGAAATTATAAAAATGCCTTGGGCTTTACGTTTAGATATTATTCTACAGAGATGGTTGGTAACAAAAAGATCAAATTACTATCCATTGACGGAGTAGCACCAACAAAAGAAAATATTCAAAATGGTACATATCCTTTAGTGTCTGAATTTTATGCCATCACAGCAGGAACGGAAAATCAAAATGTACAGAAACTGATTGATTGGATACTTTCTGAGGAAGGGCAGGCAGTGGTAGAAAAGGTCGGTTACGTACCAGTGGAAAATCATTGAATAGTTTGCTATACTAAGAGTAATAATCGAATAAAAGTTTTCTAGGGTTCCGTAGCGCTTGCTAGTCTGGTCCGAGAGAAAACCACAAATTGATTTTGTGACACGGAAGGATAAAAGCCTGGGAGATACTGTTTAAAGACAGTTTCTTCAGGCTTTTTTTGTTTGGCTAAAATCAAGTCATTTGGCGAATGCTGAAAAAGTAGTTGGATCATCCAATTATTCGGCCGTGTCTTATAAAATGGAGGGATTTATGATGAATAAACAATGGATCAGCGTCATTATAGCGGCTTGCTTTGAAGTTGGCTGGGTCATTGGGTTAAAGCATGCAACAAGTGTACTAGAATGGATTGGTACAGCAATTGCCATTTTTATTAGTTTTTATTTGCTCATTAAAGCAGGTGAGCATCTACCAGTTGGGACCGTTTATGCAATCTTTGTCGGATTAGGAACAGCTGGTACTGTATGTGCGGATAGCTTGCTATTTGGAGAGCCGTGGAAATTAGCAAAAATCATATGTATTGTTGTGTTACTTGCAGGAGTTGTAGGCTTAAAGCTAGTAACAGGAGAGCCTAAGGAACAAGAGGTGAGTGAATAATGGCATGGATGGCATTAGTTGTTGCAGGGTTATGTGAAATGTTGGGCGTATATATGATTAGTAAATATAATAAGACGAAGAGTATGAAAAATTTAGGACTGTTGATTGGTGCATTCACCTTAAGTTTTGCAGGCCTTGCCTATGCGATGGAAACATTACCAATGGGTACTGCCTATGCGATCTGGACAGGGATTGGTGCAGCTGGAGGAGCGCTGCTAGGTATGCTGTTTTTTAATGAATCTAAGGACTGGCGACGCATCGTTTGTATTGTCCTTGTATTAGGAGCAGCAATCATGTTGAAATTGCTATCATAATTAATCAGGCACTCCTCTTATGCAGGAGTGCCTGTTTTTATATTATTTTTTTACGTCTTTTGTCCATTCAGCCACTTTATCTGGATTAGCATCAACCCATTCTTTCGCAGCATCTTTTGGATCTTTACCATCCATTACTTCTAACATAACACTTTCTAAATCTTCTGCTGTCCAGTGGAAGTTATCGAGTACTGAATATACATCTGGTAAATCTTCTTTTAAGCCTTTACGTACGAATGTATTAATCGTTTCTTCTCCACCATATACACCCTTTGGATCTTCTAAGTATTTAAGATCATATTTCGCAAATTTCCAGTGTGGTGACCAGCCTGTGACAATTATCTCTTCCTTATCTTTCAGTGCTTTTGATAATGCAGTTGTCATCGCACCAGAAGAAGAAGTAATAAAGTTCCAATCTGCTAAATTATCATATTCTTCTAATGCTTTTTCTGTAGCAGCAGTAATGCCCGCACCTGGCTCAATACCAGTGATTGTATGATCTGCTTCATTAGATAAATCTTCAATAGAATTGACATCCATATAGCTTGGTACAACTAAACCAATTTTTGCACCAGCAAGGTTTTCACCTAGCTCATCTAAATCAGCTTTATATTTTTCATATTGTGAAGCATGTGTATGTGGTAGCCAAGCAGCAACCATTCCATCAGCCTCTCCTTTCGAGACAGCCTCCCACATGATCGCATTATCCAGAGGAGTTAATGTTACATCATAACCTAAATCTTCGAGTACCTGCCCAACAACATTCGTTGAGGCAATTTCCGTATCCCACTCAACATAGGCTAGGTTTACCTCCTTAGAATCACTGTTTTTTCCAGAACTTGAGCCTGAGTCGCCTCCACTACATGCAGCAAGCATGAAGCCTAGACCTAGAGCCATTCCTAACTTTGATAGTGTTTTCAGTTTCATCGAATCTCCCTTTCTCTTCATCATTTTGTATCCAAACTGCCGACATCCACCGGAGGATGGATGGTAGCAAGAAAGATGACATTTCTATAATGCTTTCTTTTTATTGAGGCTTTGTGTTAAACGGTCAATAATGATCGCGAAAATAACTAAGCCTAATCCTGCAACGAAGCCATTCCCAACTTGAGTACGTTGAAGGGCTGTTAATACTTCACGTCCTAGACCAGGAGCTCCAATCATAGAGGCAATAACTACCATAGAAAGTGACAGCATAACGGTTTGGTTAATCCCTGCCATAATGGTTGATTTAGCAAGGGGGATTTCTACTTTAAATAATTTTTGGCTAGCTGTACTACCATAGGAGTCTGCAGCTTCCACTAATTCTTTTGGTACTTGACGAATACCGAGGTTTGTCATACGTACAGTTGGGGGTAAAGCAAAGATAACGGATGCAAAGACACCAGGTACAATACCAATACCAAAAAAGGCAACGGCTGGAATTAAATAGACAAAGCCAGGCATTGTTTGCATGAAATCTAGTATTGGTTTAATAATGTTTTCAGCTACCGTTGATTTTGACATTAAGATACCTAGTGGAATACCGATGATGATGGATATAATACTGGAAAAGATCACAAGCGTGGTTGTTTCCATAAGATGAGTCCATAATCCTTGGTTATAGATAAACAACAAGCCAATTAATGAGAATGCAGCAAGCCCTAACTTTTTGCCTGAAACGAAGAAGGCAAATATCACGACAAGAAGTATAAGAATAATGGCTGGGATACTAATTAATAAATCAGTGACCTGATTCATGAGTAGTTTTCCGAATTGCTGAATAGAGTTAAAGAACGCTGAAAAATTACTCGTCAACCAGTCCATAGCTGATTCTACCCACGGAGCTAGTGGTAATGTTGGAATATTATCTAAAAAGTTATTCATGTGATTCGGCCTCCTCATCGCTAGTTGACAGTGCTTGGATGACAACGCCCCTAATTAGTACACCAAGCAAGCGACCATCTTTCACAACGGCAATTGGAGTAGGAGAATTATAAATCATCCCTAAAATATCCTGTAGTAGCATATCGGGTGGAACAGTTAATACTTCTGATTGCACAATAGAATGGACGGTTTGCTCTTGTTTCTTCGCTGCAGCTAGTGCATCGTCTGCAGTGATATAGCCTTTTAAATGTCTATTTTTATCAACAGCCATTAATAAACTTACAGCCTCTTGACGCATACGCTTTAGTGCCACTTTAGGGCCATCTAGGTCTGTATTGACATAAACTGGACGTACCATGACATTTTCAGCTGTCAATACTTTAGAACGATCCACATCTTCCACGAATGTTTTGACATAATCATTTGCTGGGTTGGTTAATATTTCTTCACCCGTACCAATCTGAATGATAGAGCCATCCTTCATAATGGCAATGCGATCCCCAATGCGTAATGCTTCATTTAAATCATGTGTGATAAATAAAATTGTTTTTTTCAATGTTTGTTGTAGATCGAGTAGCTCATCTTGCATTTCCTTACGAATCAATGGATCAAGTGCTGAAAATGCTTCATCCATTAGTAATATTTCAGGATCATTAGCAAGGGCTCGTGCTAAACCAACACGCTGCTGCATACCACCTGATAACTGATTTGGATACTGGTCTTTATAAGCGAGTAATCCGGCATTTTCTAAAGCCTGTTCAGCTTTTGCTTGCCGTTCTTCTTTTGAAATACCTCGAATTTCAAGGCCATATTCGGTATTTTGAAGTAATGTACGATGGGGGAATAAACCGAAGTTTTGGAAAACCATGCTCATTTTGTTTCTTCGTACAGACCGTAGACTTTCTTTTCCCATGGTAGAAATATTTTCTCCATCGATATATATATTTCCGCTCGTTGGTTCAATTAGGCGGTTTAAAAGCCGTATAAGCGTGGATTTGCCACTTCCTGACAATCCCATAATAACAAAGATTTCTCCTTCGTTGACAGTAAAGCTTGCATCGTATACTCCAACAGTTGCACCTGTTTCTTTTAAGATATCAGTCTTACTTTTTTGTTGCTTAACGAGTTCTAGTGCTTGGGGAATATGTTTGCCAAACACTTTCGATACGTGTTCTATTTTAATTTTTTCCATAGAAGCACTCCTTTCGTAGATTATTACTATGTGAGGATAATGATACCCAAAAATAAACAAGTAACAACCTTACTGTAGCAAAGGGTTGTTACTTTTGTCAAATCGACAAATAAGAAAAAACCCGCTTAAACGCTGTTATATCAGCGCTTAAACGGATTTTAATTTGGGTATAAAAAGCTTTGAACTCTAGCGAAACTTTCATCATTTCCAACAAAATAAATAATGTCCCCTTCTTCAAATGAGACATAAGGACCAGGGGATAGTAATAATTCATTGCCACGTCGAATACCAACGATAGTACTAGAAGTATTTTGCCAAAAATTTAAAGCTTGTACAGTTTGATGAATGCATGGACTATCAGCTGTCATTTCTAATTGATAGGGGATGAACGGATTGACTGACCGGTAATGCTCTGTGCGGCTAATTAGTTGCTTTGCCTTGTCTTGTAAATTAATCAATTCATGATGTTGCTTTTGAATACTTGTCAAAAGTTCATTTTGTATTTCATGAATCGATTGTACATCATGAAACTGTCTGACGAATTGAGCCGCTTTTTCATACGATTTTATAATTACGCCACTACCTTTTGAAGCTTCAACAATTTCTAAGTCTTGCAAAACGGCAATAGCTCTTCTTGCAGTCTCAGCAGAAACATTATATTGACTGGCAAGAGAGGATCTTGCATATATTTTATCGCCAATGCTGTATTTTCTTTCAACAATCTTGGAGGCGAGATCAATGGCTATTTGTTGATATTTTGGTTGCTTTAGTTGAACATTTTTTTCTAAGTTCATGTTAAACTTCCTTTCGTCATTACAGTACCACAGCTTATTATAGACTAGCCTGCACAGAAAAAATAGCATCTCCATAAGCTAGTAGTATATGATGAAAAAGTAATAATAAAATTATCATCCCTAATAATTATAATTAAAGAGTAATAGCTGTCGATTGACACTTTTTAGTTATTATTATAAACTAAGTTACGTTATGTAAGTGATGTGAAAATACATGTGCTCAGTTGGTGAATTTAGCCAACTGTTTCTATAGAAGGTTGGAGATTAATATGACAATTACAACTAAAGTGATGGACTTAGTAAAAGATAAAATGACGTTAGTAAAGCATACAAATACAGAGAATATTTGCCTAGTTGGACCAGTGAAATTGCCTGTAAAACAAGGCGATTTTTCTGCAACTTTTCAATGGTATAACTGGCTTAAAATTGATGCGAATTTAACTAAAGAAGAAATCATTGATGGATTAGCCGCTGCTAATTTAGCATTTTTACAACAATCCTCTGTGCTTGTATATGGTGATTTTACCCATTCAGAAGATGCTTTAATCCGAATGCATAGTATTTGTCACACAGGCGACATATTTGGCAGCCAGCGTTGTGATTGTGGATACCAGTTGCATGAGTCTATGAAAATGATAGTTGAGCATGGCTGTGGTGCTATATTTTATTTAGCTGATCATGAAGGTCGTGGTATTGGACTATTCTCTAAATCTCTTGCTTATTTATTGCAAGAGGAAGGGCTCGATACAGTTGAAGCAAACCATGCACTTGGCTTCCCAGATGATACACGTTCTTATGACGAAGCACTTGCGGTATTAGCTACACTGCGTACCAAACCAGTAACACTTATTACAAATAATCCGAAGAAATTGGCTGCATTACAGGCTCGTGGCATGGCTGCGGAAGGGCATGTTCCTTTATGGGGCGGTTTGACAGAGACGAATCGTTTTTATTTAGAAACGAAAGTTGAAAAATCTGGACATATACGTGAAAAGCAATAGGTGGAGGTTGCGATGATGAATGTAGATGAAAAGTATATGCAACTGGCTTTGGATTTAGCAGCTAGTGCTAAAGGAAATACGAACCCTAATCCACTTGTTGGGGCTGTAATCGTGAAGAACGGTGTGATTGTAGGTACAGGTTTACACAGAAAAGCAGGGGAACCACATGCTGAAGTGCATGCTTTTCGAATGGCTGGAGAGCATGCACTGGGTGCTACGTTATATGTAACGTTAGAGCCTTGTTCACATTATGGTAAGACACCTCCTTGTGCCAATTTAGTGAAGGAATCTGGTGTCAGTCGAGTGGTAATTGCTATGCAAGATCCAAATCCAGCAGTAGCAGGTCGTGGCATCCAATTGCTACAAGATGCTGGAATAATGGTGGAAGTGGGGGTTTTAGAGCAACAAGCGCGCCGTTTAAATGAGCGTTTTATTCACAATATGCTTACGCATCGTCCTTTTGTTATTTCAAAATTTGCTATGACTCTAGATGGGAAAATTGCTACGCATACAGGACATTCAAAATGGGTAACTGGAGAGGGTGCACGTGAGGATGTTCACCATATTCGTCATGAAGTAGATGGAATTTTAGTTGGCGTGGGTACAGTCATTGCTGATAATCCTTCTTTAACAACAAGACTAAAAGAAGGATATGGAAAAAACCCAACACGTATTATTATGGATAGTTCTCTACGTACACCTGACAATGCAAATGTCTTGAATACAGAGGATGCACCAACGATTCTTGTTTGTAGTGACGACGTAAACCAAGAAAAAATTCATTTATTTACAGAAAAAGGTGTTACAGTTTTACCCGTACAAAAAAATGAATATGGATTACAGATTGATGAGATGCTTGAAAAGCTTTATATACACGGCATAACAGATATTTTGCTAGAAGGTGGAAGTAAAATGAATGCTTCCTTTTTACAGCAAGGTGCAATCGATAAATATGTAGTATATATAGCACCTAAAGTTTTGGGTGGAAATCTATCGTTAACGCCGTTTGCTGGCTATAATCCCTCTCTCATGCATGAGGCATGGAATGTTGAGTTTGCATCATTTGATAAAATAGGCGAGGATTTGCGTATTATTGCCTATCCAAAGCAGGGTGAAAAAAAGTGAACTATCAAGCAGATGTCTGTATAGTAGGGGCAGGTCCTGCTGGTGCATTGTTATCCTACCTACTTGCTAAAAAAGGGCTGTCAGTGATTTTATTAGAGCAAAATGTAGCACTTGGTCAGGCATTTCGTGGCGAGCATTTAAATGAGGAAGGGGAGGCTGTTTTAAAAAGCCACCATCTTTTCGAAGCAGTCGAGGCACTCGGTATATTACGAATGGAGAAACTTGAGTATTATGCTGGTGGCAGAGCATTTAAAACAATTCTTCCAGATGAAGCAATAGGACATTTAGGCATTCATGTACCACAGGCAAATTTAT
The DNA here is from genome assembly GCF_002429725.1 of Lysinibacillus sp. UBA5994. Lineage (NCBI taxonomy): Bacteria > Bacillati > Bacillota > Bacilli > Caryophanales > Bacillaceae > Lysinibacillus > Lysinibacillus sp. UBA5994. The sequence goes on from NZ_DJAU01000047.1 coordinate 37,760, forward strand.
TAAAAGGAATTTTACAAAAAGCACAGCTGTTCCCTAACTTTACATGCTTGCTACATACAAAGGTAACAAAGCTGATCGCGGATGCTACTGGTCATTATAGAGGCGTTATGGCGATAAAAAACGGGGACCCTATACAAATCGATAGTCAGTTAATTATCGGTGCGGATGGTCGTTATTCTACTATTCGTAAGCAAGCACATATTGATGTTCAAAAACAGAAGCATGGCTTTGATTTACTGTGGGCTAAAATTCCTGCGCCAGCTGATTGGGAACCATCCATAAAAATGGCACTCATCGATAATAAGCAGCTGTCATTGTTTACACAAGTTGGTGGTTATCTTCAAATAGGCTGGAATATTGAGCAAGGTAGTTTCCCTCAGCTTCGAAAACTAGCATTTACACCCTTTATCCAGCAGCTTGTGGAGGCATTTCCAGAATTAACGAAGACAGTGCAGGCACAGATAACTTCCTGGCAGGATTTTGTTTTGCTTGATGTCTTTAGTAGCCATTGTAATAGTTGGGGGACAAAGGGCCTTGTCTTGCTAGGGGACGCTGTTCATACAATGACACCAACAGGCGCTTTTGGGCTGAATAGTGCACTAAAAGATGCAGATTGTCTTGCATCATTACTAAATAAAGACACACTAGCACAATTTAACGTACAATATTTTCAACAAATGCGTAAGCAAGCCATTGAGGAAGTATTAGCAAAACAAATTGAAAAAGAACAGACATTTGCTTCTAACTTTATAAACAAGGCTTCGTGAAAGGACGAACAACTAGATGAAGTTTGGCTTTGATATAGATGACACATTAATTGATTTACGAGCACATGCCTTTTCACTTTATAATAAAAAGCTTGGCAAAAAGGTTTCCTTTGAAACCTTTCAAGCGATACAACGAGTAGAAATTCATGAACCATTTGGATTAACAGATGAGGAAGGAACTGCCTTGTGGAATAGCGCATTGGAAGAGATCTATTTTACGGACTGTCCATCTTTTGATGGTGCTTTAAAAGCCCTCCAAGCTTTAGCAGAGCAGGGACATGACATTTACTATATTACATCTCGTCCAAAGCAATATTGTGCGCAAACAAAAGCTTGGATGGAGGCACAGGGCTTTCCAATAACAGACGGTCATTTTTTTTGTGGCATGCAAGATGCAGAAAAGGTAGCCATTATAAAAGAGCTTGCTTTAGATATTTATGTAGATGATAAACCAGCAGTACTTGAGACACTTCATGATGTGACAACTAAGGTAATCTTAAAGAATCAATCTTATAACCAGCATGTAAATCTTCCACGTTTATATGATTGGCAAGAGTTTCAAATGATGTTAACAAAATAAAGGATTGGTGCAACGACTAACCGTTGTACCGATCCTTTTTTGCTAAAATCGACTAAGTTTAAAGGTAGATAAATCTTGTTTACTTTTGCCTTCTATAATTAAATCTGCAAGAGCTTCTCCAACGGCACTACTAAATTTAAAGCCATGACCAGAAAAACCTGCAGCAATCACAATATTCTGATGTTCAGGTAAAAAGTCGATGATGAAATCTTCATCTGGTGTCATCGAATACTTACATGTTTTTCCGTATTTAAGCGTTCCATGCTGAGGCATAAACTGATCAATGAAGTTTTGTAAGTCAACAGCATCAGACGCATCAAACGGACGTAGAGGGTCGTTTGGATTAACCACATCACCACCATCGTGTCGTCCAAGTTTTAACCCCGCTCCATCAATACTTGGAAAGCCGTAGTAGGTTGAATCGGCAAATTCAAAGCAATAGGCAGGAAAAACTTCATCACGATACAGCTGCTCATCTGCCTCAAACCATGCAAAGGTTTTCCGCGTTGGTGTGACGGGTATGCTCGCATTTACTGTTTGTAATAATTCTGTTGCCCATGCACCCGCCGTTACTATTAATTGCTTTGCTTTATAGCTATTATGTACTGTTTGTACCTGTACAATATCACCAGCTTGGATAGCCAATACTTTTTCATTTGTTCGGAGGCTTGCACCCGCCTCCAAGGCTAATTTTTTATAGGCTTGAATACATGCTTCAACACGAAGGACACCAGCTGTAGGTTCAAAGCAAGCAACTAAATTTTTTGGCAAGAATAACCCTGGCCATTTGTTCATTGCTTCAGCAGGTGAATAGTGTTCAAGTGCTAAATTATAGAGCGCAGCACTAGCCTCCACATTTTGAATAAAGGCACATGTTGGCTCTCCAATATTAATTACACCAGTTTGTATAAATAAGCTTTCATTTGTTAAAGACTCTAGCTCTTGCCAAAGCTCGCCAGCTCTTTTTACAAAAGGTACATAGCTAGCTCCTTCACCATAGGCAAAGCGAATGATTCTTGTATCCCCATGATGACTACCTTCTTCATGGGGTGGAGTAAAGGCATCTAGCATAAGTACATTTTTTCCTTCCTTTGCTAAAAAGTAACCAGCCGCCATCCCCATGGAGCCAGCACCAACTATTATGACATCATAGTCCATTTTAATCCCTACTTTTTTACTCTAGTATAACAGATTTATAGGGAAGGAAACAGAAATTTTAGAAAATAAATAGACACAGCACCTGCAATCCGAATGGACTAGAGATGCTGTGCGTTGTAGATAGCTACTATTTTGAGCTTGGTAAAATTTTATTAAGGAAAATCGCTACGAGCGCAGCGGTTGCAATAGGCGAACCAAATAAATACTGCACGGTTGTAGGTAAGGAATACAGGAAATCATCAGGCAATAATGTCAATGCTAACGTTAAAATAACAGGAATCGCGATGACATACATTTCCTTTTCACCAATATGTTCATTTTTCATGACCTGTAAACCACTAATGGCTATTATGCCGCAGACGATCACAAATACACCACCAATAACAGCTGAAGGAATTGCTGAGATGAGTGCTGCTAATTTACCAGAGAAGCCGAAGACGATAAACCAAATACCTGCTGCTATAAAGACACGACGGCTCGCAATCCCAGTAATAGAGATAACACCTGCATTTGTTGAATAACCTGTCACAGGAGTGGAGCCAAGTAAAGAAGCAATAAAGCAGCCAATTCCTTCACCAATAACACCACGGTTAATTTGTTTATTTGTTAAAGGTTGGTCGATGACATTGCTAATGGCAAACCATGTTCCTGTTGTTTCAGCCATTAAGACAATATATATAATGACCATTGTGATAATAGCAGAAAAATTAAAGCTAAAACTAAAATCTGCAAATGGAATTTGTGGCATGCTAAACCATTTGGCTTGCGATACAGGAGATAAATCTAAAACACCCATGATATTTGCTGCAATACTACCAGCAATTAAGGCGATGATGACAGAAGCAATTCGGAATAGACGTCCTTTTTGATGGAAGACTGTGCCTAACATGACACAAATAATTAATACGAATGCTGAGATAAGTGCTAAATAAATGTTTTGATTTATGGATGCGCCTGCACCATTAAAAATATTATCACTTAAACCAACAGGCATTAAGGACAATCCAACCACAAAGATAATCGTTCCACCAACAATTGGTGGAATAAATGTTTGGACAATTTTATTGAAGATACCTGTATAGCCTAAAATAATAACCAAAATGGCTCCAATTAAACTAGCACCTAGCACAGTACTCCAACCTAAATCACCACTACCACTTGCTGCATAGATCCCAACAATGGCACCAAGTGGAACATAGGATGGACCTTGTGCCATCGGTAATTTCATACAAAAATGTGTTTGCACAATCGTCGCGACCCCAGCTGCAATAAAGGTTGATTGAATCAAGGCGCTTGCCTGACCAGTTTGAAGACCGATTAGCATGGCAATTAAAAAGGGCACCACATAAACATCCATAGCCATAACATGCTGTAAACCGAGTAGAGCAGACTGACCGAACGAAATTTTTTCATCTGGTAACACGGTTAATTGTGTTTGTTTTGTTTGATTAGTTAGTTTTCTATGTTGTGTTTCCACGAAGTTGTACACCTCAAAATGATAGATTTTTATTAGAGAATAAGAGAATGATTAGCCTCTCGTATGAACTTTATTTCCTTGCACCCATACCTCGCGGATATTTTCTGGGCGTACAAGATACATGATTTTTTGGAATATATCGTGTAAATCTTCATTTGAATCAAAAATTGGAAGCCTAGCAGTAGGAATTTTTGTATCGATAATTTGTACATCCCATGTATAGTTTTCCTGTAAACGGCCAATTGGAAGACTTAAGCTTTCTCCACCACCAGCTGTCGCTAGATAGAAGGCCTCATTTATTGTAATGCGTGAATTTGGGACACCACGCTTTTCGGCGGAAATGGTTGTATCTACACCATCCTCTAGCATTCTCGATGACATAACAGCTTGTCTTGCATTATCAAAAAGACTTGGAGAAAATCCGCCTGAAACATCTGAACCTAGTCCAATATCAACGCCCATTGCATGAAAGCGGGCGATTGGAATCACGCTGTTAGCAAAATAGGCATTAGAGATTGGACAATGACCTATGGCAGTGCCAGTTTCAGCAAATAATCTGGCATCCTCATCGCTTAAGAAATTACAATGAGCCATGACAGATTTTTCACCTAACAAACCAAAATTATGTAAGGCGACGGCATCATTTTTGTTGAAACGTTCTTTGACGTAGCTGTGCTCCCAGTCACTTTCACTACAGTGTGATTGGATATGTGTATCATATTTCGCAGCTAATTCACCTAAGCCCTTTAAGGCACCGTCTGTACAGCTTGGAATAAAGCGAGGAGTGACAACGGGATAAACACCCTGTTTAGTCGTTTTGGCTAAATTTTTTACAGCTAAAATAAATTCCTCCGTATCCTCTAATGCGGTTTTTGTGTTTTCATCTCGATAAAAATCAGGATTCTGTTCAGGATCGTCCATGACCACTTTTCCGACTAATCCTCGTTGTCCCTTTTCAGCACAGATTTTCGCTAAAAGTACACTGGCCTCCTTATGGACCGTCGCAAAATATAATGATGTAGTTGTACCATTGGCAAGTAGTGTGCTTACTAAATCCTCATAAACTTCTTGAGCAAATACTAAATCGGAGAATTTTGATTCGATAGGGAAAGTATATGTGTTTAACCAATCGTAAAGAGGAATGTCTAAAGCTGTCCCAGATTGTGCCCATTGAGGTGCATGTACATGCAAATCGACAAATCCCGGTAGGAAATATTGGCCTTCAGCTAATGCATGGAAGTTATTTTGATCTTGATATGTAATTAATAGTTGTTGGTAATCAGGTTGTTCGGGAGCGATAGTTTTAACAATCATACCGTCAGCATTAATGAAAAATAAATAATCCTTTAAAATGTGAACGTCAGTAGCAGATTTACTAGTAAAAGCTGTTCCTTTGAAAATATGCGTATATTCAGACATAAAAACCACCTTAATGTTCGTTTATTGATAATAACACGGATTATTATAGGCTATAAAAACTATTAAGTCTACAAAAAAACGAATATTAATATAATGACTAAAGAAATGCATGCACCTTTTTAACTACATTTTTACAGCTTTGACAAGCGTTGATAGATAATAAAAGAAGGCACCTATTTGAGAGTGCCTTCTTTCTATATGATCGATTCATTGATGATGTGAAGAAAATTATTAAAGGATGTGGAGTGATGCAATTCATTTTTTCTTGTACAAAGGTAAATCGGTCGTTGGATATCAATGTCCTTAATAAAAACGCGGGCAACTTGCTGCTGTAGAATAAAGCTAGAAGCTGCTATGGATGGTGCTAGCATTGTACCAAAACCTGCCGCAATGGCATGTATGGATTCATTAATCCCGTCTAGTTGTAAACCTACTTTCGGTGGAGGGATTTTATGCACTTTACATAGAGCATTTAAGTATTCTTTTGTGGAACTACCATCCTCCCTTGTGACGAAGGGCTGCTGCATAAGTTCTGCAAGCGATACTGTTTGACCTGCCAGATGATGATTGTGCGGCACAATAAACCAATAATCCAAATTCATTAGAAATTGATAATTAATATCAGCATGATGTCCATCTTCTTTGACGATAAAAGCTAAATCAGCTTTATAATGGAGTAAATCCTCAATCACTTGCTGGGAATTGGCGGTCTTTAAATGAATATGTGTTGCTGGATAAACTTGTTTAAATTGAGCTAACCATTTAGGTAGTAAAAAATGGGAGGGAACATGCGTGGAGGCAATTTGCAGTTCTTCATTGCCCGTATTTTTAAGCTGTTCAACTTTATTTTCAATATCAGTTTCTAGATCAAATAAGCGCTGTGCCTGTTTGTATAAAAAAGTACCATTTTGTGTTAGCGAAATGCCCCTACCTTTGGCTTCTAGCAGTGTCAAGCCTAGTTCTTTCTCTAAATTTCGAATTTGAATGGTTACAGCAGGCTGACTAATCATAAGTGTCTGTGCCGCTTTTGAAACACTATTGAGTTCAGCCACCTTTGTAAATAAACGTAGAGCATGTAAATTCATGTCGTTACACCTTTCATAAATTTTTTTTATGCTTTTATATACATTATATATTAGATTTATTAATTTGCGCTCTGTATCCTTTTAATTACAGTAGAATATATGAGAGGGGGGTTCATTATGAATCGACAACATATAGGAATTGTCTTTGGAGGAATTTTATTATTAGTTGTTGCTATGGGGATTAGTCGATTTGCCTTCACACCGATTCTACCCTTTATGCGTCATGATGTAGGGTTTTCATTGGAAGTGGCTGGTTTTTTAGCTTCAAGCAATTATATTGGTTATTTCATTGGCGCATTATGGGCAGGGTTCATTTATCGTCAACGTAAAAATGTTTTAATGGCAAGTGTTGTTACCAATGTCCTATCTGTTATATTAATGGGCTTAATAGAAGTGTATAGTGTTTGGCTAGTTCTGCGTTTAATTGCGGGCATTACAGGGGGCCTTATTTTTGTGTTAACATCGAGTATTATTATGGATTACTTGGCGAAGCATTCATTATCACGATGGTCTGGCTATGTATTTAGTGGTATAGGCTTAGGGATTGCTATTTCAGGTTTATGTGTACCTGCTATAGAAGCAAGATTTGCTTGGCAGGGTGCATGGTTAGGCTTAGGAATTTTATCAGCGATTTTTTTATTTATTACCTCTTATTTATGGAGAAGTTTAGTGGTGCAGGACAGCACAAAAGTTACAAAATCTCTTGATACAAAAATGACAAAGGGTTTTATGCCATGGCTGATTTTATCCTATGGTTTAGAGGGGTTAGGCTATATTATTACAGGTACTTTTTTAGTCGATATTATTCATAATATTCCTTCTCTTCAAGCTTACTCTTCCTATAGCTGGGTCATTGTGGGGCTCGCGGCTATTCCATCAGCTCCGGTTTGGACGGTCTTATTAGAGAAGTTTTCAGCTATAAAAATTTTGTTTGTGGCATACATACTGCAAGTGGTAGGTATCCTGTTACCTGTTTTTGCACAAACGGTATGGAGCGTTTTATTAGCATCTTTTTTATTCGGTCTAACCTTTGTAGGAATTGTCACGCTAACTACTTCCTATGCACGACAGCTATTCCCAACAAAGAGCGGATTCGTTGTTTCTTTATTAACAACCTTTTATGCTTTTGGACAAATTATCGGACCGATTATCGCAGGAAAACTGGTTGAAGTTTATAGTAGCTATAAAGCAGCACTTATATTTGCTGGTGTCATAGTGTTTCTTGCATTGCTCGTTATGGTAATTGGTAGATGGCTAACTGTAAAAAAAGAAGCTGTTGCTGAACATACAATTTCTATATAACGCATAAAAGCCAGAGATCCTATTTGGATTTCTGGCTTTATCATTTACTTAAAGAAGCCGTGCCTCTATCTACATGATATTAAAAAATAAAATAAAAGTCTATATATTTTTTTCTTTATATGGAAAAATAGACAAGTGCACACAGGACGTAACGTTACGATTTTACTTTGAAATGGGGACTGTAAATGAACACAGAACAAGCTATTCAACGCTGGAATCGATATGCGGAAAGGTATACAGCAAACTACGATGAGCAGGGGGATATTCATCGTGTCGTACTGTTAAATCCCACTATCTTTTCTTTGCTAGGTGAGGTAGATGGAAACCATCTATTAGATGCAGGATGTGGAGAAGGCTATTTAAGCAGATTACTGGTAAAGAAGGGTGCAAGAGTAACAGCTGTTGATTTTTCACAAAAAATGCTAGACATTGCTATGGAAAGAACACCACAGCAGGAAGCTATTCAATTTTTACACGGGAATTGTGAAAATTTATCCTTTTTAGCAGATGAACAATTTGATGGTATTGTTTCAAATATGGTTCTCCAAGATTTAGAGGATTATCAGGCTGCTCTATGTGAGATGTTTCGATTATTAAAACCTAATCGCACTTTTATTTTTTCGATTTTACATCCATGCTTTGTGACACCAAATAGTGGATGGATGAGACATGAGCAGCTAGATCAACAGTATTGGAAAGTCCAACGTTATTTTTATGAAGGGGAGTATCACCAGCTAGATGCTGACCCACCAATAGTTCTATACCACCGAACATTAACAAGCTATGTGCAAGCAATTAGGCAAGCTGGATTTACTATTGAGACTATTGTAGAGCCCAAGCCATCACAAGACATGCTAAAGAAGTACCCTCAATTTGCGGAAGATTTGCATTGTGCAGATTTTATTGTTTTTAAATTAAAGAAATAAAGGAGAAGTACCGATGCGTTTATTTCATGTCAGTGAAGACCCTACTATTATGATTTTTCATCCTCGACTGCCTGAGCGACCAGATTTAGATGCCAAAAAAGGGCTAGTATGGGCAATCAACGAAAGATGCCTGCCAAACTATTTAACGCCAAGAGATTGTCCGCGTGTCTGCTTTCATGCAGGAGATCAAACAACAGAGCAGGACAGACAGCAATATCTACATCAAGCTTCACATGTAGTAGTCATAGAAAACAAGTGGTGGGAAGTATTGAAAACTACAAGTCTTTACCTATATGAGTTTGATAGTAATGGATTCACTTTACAGGATGATATTGCGGGCTATTATACGAGTGAAATAACACAAATGCCCATCCATGTCTCAGAGATCAATGATATAGCTAAAGCATTATTGGAGCGCAATGTTGAATTGCAAATCGTGGATAGCTTATGGGAAATACATGATAAAATCCAAACTACAAGCTTAAATTGGTCCATGTGCAGAATGCGCTTTGCACAACCAAGATTCTAAAAACAAGCCTCGTTATGCACCTATTGCATGGACGAGGCTTATTTATTATTAGACAGTCGGTGTTTGTTCAATTGGTGCTGAAGAGATATTGACTAATTTCTTATCTTGATATGTAAAAATATAATCATAGTTTGCTGTTTCATTGAGCATCTTAGGTAAATAATATTTTAAGTCCGCAATACCTACATTTTCAGGGTGTAAAATCCAAGTAAGCTCCTTCCAATCAAGAATGCCCTCAGCAACCTTTATCGGTGTTACATATGGAAAAGATTCAGGTAGTTCCGCTATAAACGCATACATACAGCCATAGTTAACAATGCCATCTGTCCAGGTAATCTTACCCTTATAGGTAATATCCTCAACCGTGATGCCTGTTTCTTCTTTAATTTCTCGTAAGGCACCAGCTAATGGTGTTTCATCCTGTTCAATTTTGCCACCAACACCATTCCATGCGCCCATCCACTGAGGCATATCTCTATTCAATAAAAGGATATAATCTCCCTTCTTCAGAAAACAGATTGTAAATTCAGCCAAGTTTGTTCCTCCCTTTTCTTTAGTTATCTGAATTGGCAGGAGACCAGCCAGTCTGCTGACTCCAATGATTTGCTTGTTTTAAAATTTCCCATATGATCGATTCTTTAGATTTTGTATAAAGTTGACGATTATATTGGTATTTCTTAGCCAATTCATATTTTACCTGCTCATAGCGACGACAGTAATCTGGATGACGGCGCAAAAAATCTCGAAATAATAAGGCTAGCTGCTCTGCCCAACTACCAGCCTGTCGAACATGAATATGTACTCGTCTATCTCCAGGAGCCTCTTGAAAATAGCGTTTAGACTTGTCTGGATTTTCTGCTCGATAACTAAAACCTAGAGATTCTAATGGAGCTTTAAATGCTGCCAATGGTGTAAACGATGCGACGGATATTTGTATATCAATTACAGGCTTTGCTGCTAGCCCTGTTACAGCAGTTGAGCCAATATGATCAATTCTCAGCGCTATGTTTCCTAAGGCCTCCCGTAATTGACAGCCTATGCTATGAAATTCCTTAGCCCATTCATCTGTATAAGGTAAAATCAAAATAGGATCAGGTATTTTATCTCCTCCCTTGGTCTTCATAAAATTATTGTAGCATGCGTGTTATAGTGGAATAAAGATAGTAGAGGGAGTGTGAAAAGGATGATTTTAATAAGTGCTTGCTTAGCAGGTTTAAATGTTCGTTATAATGGCACAAACAGTCTAGATGAAAAAATACAAAAGCTTGTGTTAGAAAATAAAGCTGTCACGGTTTGCCCAGAGCTGATGGGAGGCTTTTCAACGCCCCGCGAACCGGCTGAAATTGTAGGTGGCAATGGACAAGATGTACTTGATGGCAACGCAACAGTGGTTGAAAGTTCTGGACGAGATGTCACAAATTTATATCTGAAGGGAGCCTATGCAACCTTACAAAAAGCACTTGAGGTAGGGGCAACTCATGTCATTTTAAAGGAATATAGCCCATCCTGTGGCAGTGCAAAGATTTATAACGGTGCGTTTAATGGAACAAAATTAGCTGGCGAAGGAGTAACTACGGCATTGCTTCGAAGAAACAATATCGTCGTGCTATCTGAAGAGAATTTTTTTGAATGATTAAAGAGAGGCCCCTAAACTAGTAGGGGCCAAGTTTATTTATTCAACAATTAATATGCGAGGCGACGTTTTAGCAATTATTTTGGTCGAAATCCAGCCGCCAAAAATGGCAGCTAAATGTGATTCGAACTGATTAACACTTAAGTATTCCCTTATAATATTAGCTATATCATTTTCGTCTTCAACAATTAGTACTTTGATGTTCCCGTTGCTCATACATACTATCTCTCCTTAGTAAGATGTCTAAATCATTTTCTTCGGTTGACTAGGAAAAAAAACAAAACAATGATAAGGAATGCATAAATTATAATCCATGTGTATTGCCAATAAAAAACGTTGGGTATAACGTCAATTTGATCGCCCACACTCATCATTTCTAATGAAAAATGAAGAGGAGGAAGTAACCAAAGAAGTCCAGTTAGAATAGAATCTTTTAAAGTAGCAATCACGACAGAAATAATAAGGATGCCTATTACACCCCACCACGTATTTCGTCTATTTTTCACGAGTTCCCTAGTAAATAAAGCAGTGAGTGCAATGGCAAGTAACGATAAACTAAAATGAGACAAGAAACCTAGTAAAATATGTAATAGTTTGGGCTTCTCAAAAAATGCCTCTATTAGGATTGGGTAGAAGACAGAAACACAGCTTAGACTAAAGGCAAGCAGCCCACAAATGATGAATATCCCTAAATTGTAGTCTATTGTTTTTTTCGTATGAAGGGTAGTAATCATTTTTTGTCCTTCATCTTCAGCATGAAATAATGTAACAGTAAACCAGCCCATTAAAAAAAAGAGCACAAGAGATGTAAATGAATAACTATCTAATATTGGATTAGGCACAAAAGTATAATTAACGATAAGACATAGAATGAAGATTGTAAAAGGTGGAACGTAGTGATAGGTTCTTAAATAATTTATCAATTGATAACGTACTAAACTGCTCATCTTTTTCGTTTCCTCCTTTCAAAAATGAGAAGAGAATTGTTCTTTTTTGTGGTGGACAGTAGCTAAATATTTAATTGAAGCATTGTGTTGTAATAATTTCAGTAAAATTTGATCTGAATCCTTTGCTGGAACAATCGTCACTATTTCATAATGTCCATTCACTAAAAGTTGTTGTTGTTGAATCTCTATCGAAGGTATGATTTCATCGAGTAATGATAGGCTAGCAATCTCAAAAATTAATCGATGCGTTGGATTGCGATCGAAACCCTCTATCTGAATGATCGTATTCTCTTGAATAAGTAAAACGGAGTCTACAAGGTTTTCGAGTAATTTGGTTTCATGACAGGTTAAGAGGATACTGAGTCCTTTGCTTCTTACTCTAGCTAAGATTTGTTCGAAATCATTTTGTGCCTTGGCATCAAGTCCTGACAATGGTTCATCCATTATCAGTAGATCAGTTTCTTCTAGCATCGCCTGCATAATCATCACCTTTTGTTTCATCCCTTTAGAGAAATGGACAATCCTTGTATCTTTTTCCTCTTTTAGTTGAAACATATCAAGTAATTCTTCTATCTTCTGCAAAAGCTGATTTTTAGCCATACCTCGTATACAGCCCATGTGATAAAGATATTCTTGAGGCGTAAATAAAATATGAGAAGGAGTTGTTTCTGGTACATAGCCAACTTTTAAAGACGTTTTCTGCTTCACAATAGAACCACTGTCTGGTTTAATGAATGCTGCAATAATCTTGAGTAAAGTGCTTTTTCCAGAACCATTTTTCCCTACTAGAGCAATGATTTGATTGGACGCAATTGAAAACGATACATTCTCTAAAATTTTTTTCCCATTGTATTGTTTACAGATGTTTTGTACTTCCAAAATAGTAGTCATCTTCACACACCTTTATTTTTGGATAATTCTTCTCCATAAAATAATTATAATGAAAATCGACCATTCACTTCAATTAAATTGGTTATATTTCCTGTTTTTAGTTATTTCAGTTACATAAAAAAGCTCTGCTTTTTAAATAGCAGAACTTTTAAGGATTGATTACAACGAACGATATTTTTTTAAACTGATAATATTTAACGTAATGAAAACAATGGCAAAACAAGCAAGAATGCTGAGATTCACTATAATATCAGAAAGTGAATAACCTTTATACATCACACCATTCAATGCGTCCGCGGCATAGTATAGAGGCATGATACGCCCAATGTTTTGAAGCCATTCCGCCATACTATCCAGCGGGAAAATACCCGAAAAGAACACTTGAGGAACAATAACAAGCGGAATAAATTGCATCATTTGAAATTCTGAAGCGGCAAAGCTAGATAGCAACGCACCTAAGGATAACGAGACAAGAGCAACCATCATATTGATGAGTAGGACAAGCCAGATGGAGCCTACATGGACAATATCGAGCACATAAATACCAAACAGGACGATAATAATTGTTTGTAGGAACGCAAATAAACCATAGCCAACCATATAGCCTGCTACAATTTCTGAACGTTTAATCGGTGTCGCCAGTAAACGCTCCAATGTTCCAGAAGTACGCTCCTTTAATAAGGCAATGCCAGTAATTAAAAAAACAAAGAAAAAAACAAAGAAGCCAATGAGCATAGGACTAAATATATCAAAAATAGCCGTATCCTGATCACCATAAACATAGTCCGTTTTCATACTGCCTATAGAGGCTTGGGTAGGCTGTAAGATTTGAGCAAGTTGCATCGTTAAAGCCTTTGCCAGAGAAGGATCATCATTTAATAAAGTTAACTTACTAACATTTTGCTCTACTGCTAGCCAACCATTATACTCTTTATCTTGTAGCTGTTTTTTTGAAAAATCATTGTCCACGATAATGGTAAAATCAGTCTCTTTTAATTTGTCGATCAATGGGGCGGGCGCATTAGAGACCACAAGTGTGACGGAAGCCTCATTACTATTGAAAATAAAATACATTAAGGACAAGACAAGAAGTGGGGCTAAAAATAATAAAGCAAGTGTCCGTCTATCTCTTTTCATTTGTTGGATGATTCTTGTGATGATAGCACTTATTCTCATTGAACGTCACCTCCAGCTTTTACAAACACCTCATCAAAGTCTTTTGCTTGATAATGTTCTTTTAACTCTTGTGGGGTACCCTGTGCAATAATATGTCCACTTCTCAGCATGGCCAATTGATCACATCTTTCCGCTTCATCCATCGCATGCGTCGTCACTAAAATGGTTTTTTGTTCCTGATCTTTTAAACGAATCAGTTCTTGCCAAATTTCCTTTTTTAAGACAGGATCTATCCCCACCGTTGGTTCATCCAAAATGAGTAGTTTAGGATTTTGAATAAGGGCAATAGCAAGAGATAATCGACGTTTCATTCCCCCCGAATAATTTTCTACTTTTAGTCGTAAGTCATCTGTTAAACGAACGAGGCTTGCTGCATAGGCTACTCTTTCTATTCGTTCCGCTTTAGATAGTGAATAAAGCTTTGCAAAAAAATGTAGATTTTCTTCTCCCGTTAAATCTGTATAAAGTGCATCTGATTGTGCCATATAGCCAATGTCATTTAATAATTGTTTATGAGGAACATTCAAATCTAATACTTGAATAGTACCACTATCAGGTTTCAGCATGCCCATAATCATTTTGATTAGTGTTGTTTTACCACAGCCTGACGGACCGAGTAAGCCCATTAACTGTCCCTTAGGAACATCCAAAGAAAGGGGGGCAATAACTTGCTTATGTTGAAATCGTTTTTCGAGAGACTTAATAGAGATTGCCTGGTTGCCCATATGGTCCTCACTCCTTCACTGAACACAATGTTGATTTGATAAAAATTTTACTGTAGCATGTGAGCAAATACAATCAACAGTTTATCAGCAAGTGTTAAGTAAATGGAGGGAAATATGTGTCTGTACATGAAAAAATGAATTTTGAAACGAAGCAAGCCATTAAAAATGTTTTTATCCAACAAGTAGAGGAGGTAGGCTTTGAACGTGTGACTGTAAAGAATTTAGCGTTTGTAGCTGAAATTAATCGTGGCACGTTTTACTTACATTATTCAGATAAATATGATGTGATGGAGGATTTGCAGCAAGAGCTATTAATGGAGTTAGAGCGCTATGTCAAACATGTTCAGCCGTTGGATGCTTTTCAAACGTTAAAAATGGGGCAACTCTATCAGCCATTTATCAAGGTGATAACGTGTATAAAAGAGCATGCACCAGCTTTTCGTATGTTATTAGGAGAGCAGGGGAGCCCTAGCTTTACACAAAAGGTGAAAATGATCTTTGGGAGTCATATTTTAGACAGATTATCGCTTATACGCAAGGAAGCACAAGATCCAGAGTTTCAACAATACTTACAAGCCTTTATAGCATCTGCCATTTTAGGGGTCATTCAGGAGTGGTTGGACAAGGGGAACGAGAACTTAACAGTAGAAGAAATGGTCGCTCTACATTTTCGATTAATACGGTTTTTAGGAAATGTAGTAGGTACTATTTAATGAAAACCGCTACAGCACTGGATCTGTAGCGGCTAGAAATTTAGAGATGTAAATCTCGTTTTACAAAAAAACGAATTGCTAGACTATAGCAAAGCAAGCCAATGAGGAAAAGTGTACCTAGCATCCACCAGCAAGAGCTATTTTGTTGAATTAATTGAACGGAATCGAACAATGAATAGATTGTAATGTATTGTAATTTGTCTAGTGAACCACCCATATTGCTCAGTGCCTCAATCAGATAAAAGGCAATGGGAATGCCAGCACTATAGGCATAGGATGTTCTTAAATCTTTCGTGCTGCAAGACATAAGAAAACAGAATCCACTAATGGCAAAGTGCAATAAAAATAGCCCGAAATTTAACAGCAGTAGGGCCGTTATGTCCAGCTCATTAGGGAATAATATTTCTGCAAAGACAATCATGACCAACGTAGTAACAGCAAGGAGTGTAAAAAGGCTGATGATCAAAAATAGTGCTTGTGTAAAGACAATTTTAAAACGAGTATTCGGTGTAGCGATTAAGTATGCCATCGAACCATTATCAATATAGCCCATGATGAGCTTATTGGCTAACATGATAGAAAATACCAAAGGAAGAATCATTAATAAAAATCCATATAAATAGGTGGAGAGAAATTCTATCAAGGTATCGCCAATGCTGGTCATACCAAAGGCTGCCATCATCTCAGGCATTGTTTCTGTTAATTTTTTTAGTGTATCCGTCATTTCTGGGTTATACATATAAATTACACTGACAATATATAGCATTAGTACACCGATAATAATGGTGAATAGTTTAAGAGAGGCAAATAACTCATGCTTGAATAAGGTAAAATTCATGATTAAGCACCTCCACTTTCGTAATAATGCATAAAAATATCTTCTAGTGACTGGGAAATAACGTCTAAGTCTATAATTTTATAGTTAGATAGCGTATGGAGAAATGCTTGAAGGTCTCCCATTATAGTAATCATAACTTTTGTAGAAGAGATACGTTCAAGTACATATTCCTCATCAAGGAAGCGAGTGAGCTCTTGCTCATCTTGAAACTCAAGCATGTATTTTTTAGATTTACGTTTCTTTAAATCTGTAATGGTTTCAGTCGCCACGATTTTACCTGCATTAATAATCGCTACACGATCACAAGTTTTCTCTACTTCTTCAATCATATGAGAGGACATGAAAATGGTCGTTCCTTTGTCCTTTTCAGCTAAAATGAATTCAATAAATTTGGTTTGCATGAGCGGGTCTAAACCACTAGTAGGTTCATCTAGAATGACAATTTCGGGATGATGCATGAAGGCACAAACTAAACCAACCTTCTGCTTCATACCTTTCGACATTTTTTTTATGAGCCGAGAAGCATCTAATTCAAAGAAATGCATTAATTCCTCGGCATGTGTGTAATCATTCATCCCTCTTAACTTAGCAATAAAGTGAATAAATTGCTTACCCGTCATTTTATCAATAAACGCAATTTCTCCAGGTAAATAGCCAACAACTTGTTGGATGGTTGCAGATGCCTCCCGACAATTTAAACCGTTAATGAAACAAGAGCCCTCAGTTGGCTGTAAAAAACCCATTAAATGGCGTATGGTTGTGGATTTTCCTGCCCCATTTGGTCCTAAAAAACCGAACACTTCACCCTTTGGAATTTGTATATGAACATTTTGTATACTATAAAAATCGCCAAACTTTTTAGTTAAATGGTTTACTTCAATCATGGACACGTCACTCACCCCATTTTATTGATACAATAATGTTTTCAAAAATAGAAAATATTCACTAGCCTCTTCCATGCATTGCTCGATTAATTCATTAAAGAGCTCTTGATTATCTACATGCGCTTTTAATCTTTCCTCATAACGATGACTGATACCATCTGTTACCCATTGAATAGTATCAATTGCCTTTTTTATATCCAAATTTTCTCGGAATAAACTAGTATCAATTCCTTCGAATGCAGTTACATAAGCATTTTTTTGAAAAGCGGCATTGTAATGATTTAGTTCATCTCGTACCTCAGAGCTTGTTTCAGCATAGGCCTTTTTCAAAAAATCAAACAGCGCATGATATTGCTTCATGAGATCAATTTTAATTTTCATGATCTGTTCATAACGCTTAAAAATATCAGGCTCTGCTAAATCAATTTGGCGATTAAGTGCCACGGAGAATTTAGTAGTTGTATAGTCATATAAGAAAAGATATAAATTTTTTTTACTACCAAAATAGTGATATAAAATGCCTTTTGATATATTGGCATTGCTCACAATTTTGTTTGTTGAAGCGGTAGCATAGTTATTGAGCGAAAATTCCCTTAAGGCAGCATTAATAATTGCTTGGCGCTTTTCTTCGGTTAAATTCATAAAAGCTTGATACAATTTTTTACTCCTTTCCGTCATATTTTATGCCATTATATAGAAATTGACTACTGTGGTCAATGTGATTTGGGAAAATAAAAAAGAACATGATTGTGACCATTTCCAATAGTCTCACTCATGCTCTCCATTGCTTCAGTTTACTTATCATAATAATTGTTCAATGCAATTTCTAAACGTTCTTCTAAATGCTTTGAAATATAGCTTAGAACGAATTGCTCTTTGTCCATTTCAATTTGTGCGGACTTGAAAAATTTGGTGAAAAAACCGACTTTATGATTTTGGGAATATTGCTGTAATGCTTCTGTACGTAATGTAGAAACGATTTCATTTTCTATATGACGCTCTCTAATCTTTTGGACAATGTCCTTCACGCTATTTTCTTGCAGCTCGGTAATTTGATTTTGTAGATGCTCATTTTCCTGCTTTAGCTCCAACGTTTCTTTTTGAATTTCTTCCACTTGAAGGATAGAATCGGTCGAAAGACGTTGAATGTTTTTGTCAAGAAAGTCCTGATTAATGTTAACTTGTAACGTCCCTTGCTCTTCATTCGGCAAAATCTGAAAAAGACCTGTTTGAATCATTTGCTGTAGGACGTTTCCAAGCAAATCGATTTTATGTGATAAATCCTCAGAATCCATGGTCGTTGCGGTAATTTGGTGTTTCAGCAACTGACCGTTATCATCAATACCTAGCAATAATTTAATCCCCCTTACACGATACTCATCCTTCAATAATAAAATCATGCGCAATCTCAATATAGCAGGTAGGTTTAAACGAATATTGCTATTTGTATTGGGCGAAGCATTGTCAAAAATATACTGTTCAAACGGTTTTAAATAGTAGCGAAGCATGGCGTCTGTAATATCAAACCAGCCCGCGACTTCTGCAATTGTATAGTGTTTCGATTCATCGATCTCTGCTAAATACCCATCATTATAGAGGTTTTCCTCTAAAGGTGTATGTTGCAGTGCCACAAACAATGGGTCATCTTGCACAATTTCAAGTACCATTTCTTTTGTATCATTTACTTTAAGCATCCTTACACACCCCACTTTATTTTTCCCATGACTAAATGTTCCCTATATAGGTTTCTATTCGATTGGCAGCAATTGTATGCCTATTTTATGTAGGAAATAGTCATTAGAACGAAGTACCTTTTAATCTTTTATGAATCTTAAGGGAAATTGTACTGATGTTCAGGAGGAAGTTAATACAGAAGAATTACCATCCTATACATTTTATTTATTATAGATAAAAGAATATAATTAGTGTAAAATTACACTTAAATAATCATATTATATTTTTGTGGAGGTGTAGCTGAAATGAAAAGATTTATTCAAAGTATGTTGTCGCTATTTCCATTCCCGTTTTTATTTCATTTTTACGAGTATAATAGCCACCTCTCAAACCAAGAGGCTAGCTTCTTATTTCCGTTATTTCTTTTTTTCATTATTGGAGTTAGCATAGTATCTAGAAATGATCATCTACCTTTGTTCATTGTCCTAAATTTTTTGATGACTGCTTTGTCTTTAATGTTAGGCCATTTTTTTATAGATGATGATGGAAGTTGGTTTAAGCCTTTTGGAAGAGATGTAGCCATTATCTTTGTTTCATTTTTTTATGTTTTAGGGCAATTAATTATAAGAGGGATTAGAAAAGGAATCATGAGACATAGAGTAAAAGATTAAAATTACAATAAGTCGTATAAGAAAGAACCATGCCTTTATAAGAAAAGAGGGAAATATGATCATTACTATTGATACAGCTAAAAATGAAGATTATATTGCGATCAATCATCTTGGGGAAACGGTTACTTGAACGTTATAAAGAATGGGGAGGAGGCTACATCTATAGAATTAATGTGTGTGAGTTCAATACCAATGAAATTGAATTTTATGAGATTTAGGGATGAAGAGTGTAAAAAGAAAAATGAAGATGAATATAGAAATCAAGCAATTAAGTCACTCATGAATGAACATTGTAGTGAACCCCAAAAGTT
>NZ_DJAU01000009.1:0-6798 GCF_002429725.1 Lysinibacillus sp. UBA5994
TGGCTCTTTACTAGCCTTTTTGTTTGCTTGAAAAGACGGAATATTTCGTTGATTATGAAGTTCTTTACGATAGTGAAATAATTGTGTGATACAATTTATTCATTGCGACAAAGGGGGTAGTAATATGTCTTATACGATTGACAATCATGATGGCATTATGACGTTTACCATTAACCGTGAAGAGAAACGGAATGCTGTCAATGATGAAGTGATGAACGGTCTTCAAGAAGTCATTACATATATTCGTGGGCATGAAGATGTGCGTTTCTTAGTAGTGACTGGTGCTGGCGATAAATCGTTTTGCTCAGGAGGGGATTTATCTGAGTTTCATTCTTTGGAAACAGAGGATGAGGCATTTGGTATGTTAAGTAAGATGGGGAAAATATTATATGACCTTGCTACGCTTCCTGTACCAACTATAGCACTTATAAATGGTACTGCTGTTGGAGGGGGCTGTGAGATTGCAACAGCTTGTGATTTTCGTTTAGTAGCTAGCCATGCGAAATGTGGATTTATTCAAGGAACACTAGCCATTACAAGTGGCTGGGGTGGCGGTACATATTTATTTGAACGAGGTTTGCGTCATGATCGTGCGATGAAGATGCTCGTGGATGCGAAGCCTTACCCTGCGCAATTATTATATGAGATAGGATGGGCTATGCGTGTTTTTGAAGGCTCAAAAGAAGATGCCTTGAACGATTTTATTGAACATATGCGAAAAATTCATCCTTCTGTTCATAAAGCTTATAAGGAGATTGAGCTTAGAAAGTGGCGTGAACGAAATATGTATGAGCGTGTGATGGAAGAAGTTCGTACCTGTGCAAAGTTGTGGGAAAGTGAAGCGCACCATCAAGCGGTTAATAATTTCTTGACAAAGAAGAATAATAAGTAATGTATAAAGACAGTGTTGAGAGTAAAAACATCATCACTGTCTTTTTTCATGCAATGATTCTATTTTGCTTGCTTTTGCATATAGTAGTAAAAAATGCGAGGGTGATAGATTATGGAATTGAAAAAAAGAAAAGATCAATGGACAAAGGAAGATGATGAAAGACTAGCAGAAATCGTATTGCATAATGTGCAAAATGGCAAAACACAGCTAGAGGCCTTTGAAATGGCGGCCATAGAACTAGGTCGTACAAAACAAGCGTGTGGCTTCCGATGGAATAAAACATTGCGTGGTCAATATAGTCAGTCACTACTAGCTGTGCGAAATCAGCCCCAACAATCTATGCGAAGTCATTTGAAATTAGCGTTGACAAGTTTTGACGAATTAACGGAGGCTTATCAAACGCTTGAAATGAAGCATCGGGAATTGCAAAATGAGCATGAGAAGCTAGTGAAATGGCTTCAGCAAGGTTATTCATTAATGAAAGATTAAAATTATGATTACGTGGTTTTTGGAACATGAATTACATTGCTTTTCTTTTATGGACATAAAACCCTTTCTGTATATCGTCAATAATCAGTCTATCCTGTATAATAAAAGAACCTGCGTAGAAGGTGCCTTAGATGTATTCTAAGGCACCTTATTCTTATAGTTTTATGAAAAGTATACTATTCAGAGGTGAAGCATCAGATGGGGGTTTTAAAGTCTGCTGTTATAGGAGGCACGCCAAAAAGTGCTCACCCTTTTTGATGGTGTGAATAGTATTGTGTTGCTTCAAAGTATCACAGAGTGTTTTGAGTATTTTGGAATAATATGGATGTGGTGACATCGAGGAACATTGATCAGTAAAGATGGAAAGGGTGTAGACAATGAAAGTAGCGATAATTGGAGCAGGGGCAGTTGGTCAATTAACAGCAAGTTTTTTAGCGGAGTCTGGTGTACCAGTAACGTTGGTTGCCAGAAGGCAGGAACAAGTAATTGAACTAAATGCCAAGAAGTTAACACGTATCAACGTTGATGGGACTAAAACTGTGCAAAGGATTGTTGCTACTACAGATTTGGCTAATCTACCAAAGCAAGATTTACTAGTGATTGCTGTTAAATACGGACATTTGCAAAAGCTCTACAATCAATTAGCCTTATTCTCAAGTGAAATGCCGTTGCTTTTTATGCAAAACGGCTTAGCGCATTTTGAGGAGGCACTACTCTTGCCACAAAAAAATATCGCCTTTGGTTCAGTGACCTTTGGAGCTCAATTGTTGGACCATTCAACGGTTCAACATAGAGGAGTAGGGCTATTTAAAATAGCAATAGAACGAGGAGAACACCAGGCTTTTCAACAGCTACTGCAATTACAACGTTCCTTATTTCCTATTGAATTGGCTAGTAATGCAGAGCAAATGCTTTTTGCAAAAGCGGTACTTAATAGCTTAATTAATCCATTGACAGCTGTATTGCAAGTAAAGAACGGAGAGTTAGTGACTAATCAACAAGCATTTTTACTGCTAGAAAATATTTATCGAGAGCTTACGGAAGCTTTTGAAGATATTGAACACACCATATCTTTTATTGATGTGATAGACTTATGTAGGAAAACAGCCAACAATACTTCATCTATGCTAGCGGATCGTCTGCAGGGGAGAAAAAGTGAAATCGAAACAATTGTTGGTGTCATTCTAAATAAAGCTTTAGCAAACAGTCATAATTTACCTACTTTGCGTACTTTATATCATCAAGTGCTTGCAATAGAGGAGAGCGGTGAAAGAAGTTGAAAGACCTTTTACATATAGTTATTAGTATCATTATTTTTTGTCCAATTGTTCTTTTCGTAATTGTTTATCTGGTTGGCAGGAAAGTTAAAATTCGAGGCACACATGCTTTTGGAGCAGCCTCTGATGTTACAACATTGTGCTTGTTTTTTTCTGTTCCGTTAGCTATCGGTGTGCTTTGGCGTGTGAATGTTGGGGCGCTTTTAGTGATCCTCGCGATAATGATGGCCATGATTTTTACATATATTGATTGGCGGACTAAAAAGGAAATAGAAGTAAAGCCGTTATTAAAGAAAATTTGGCGTTTTTTATTCTTAATACTTAGTACAGCTTATCTAGTGATATGTATCGTGGGTGTTATCCAATCCATTATGGAATATTTACAGGTTGTCTAAGCATTTTCTTTTCATGTTGAAGCTTTAAGCGTTAAAATAATAGCATTAAAATAGTTATAAAAATCATTCTATGGGGATGAGAATATGGATTGCATTCATAAACCTTCGTAACTAGAAGCGTAGTTCAGTGATATGAGGAAGTGAACCAGCGCATGTTTTTTTGTACCGAAAGCAAAGTTAGGTATAGAAAATCCTTCTCGAGGAAGAACGATGGCTTTAAATCGAAATGACTGCTGCAACATTGTTGCCTAAAAGCCGCTAATAGATGCCGCGGATTTTTTTGAGCAATTTGAATGTGAAGGCAACATTGAAAGCCTCATGTGCATAGTATGAATGAAATTCAATTTCTTGTTATGAGTAAGGAAATGATTTAGTGAGTAGAGGAGTTTATGTTAAATGAAACTGGAGTCAATCCAAGTACCTATAAAAAATCATGTACTAGCAGATTACTGGTCGCCAAATACTGCCATTCATCAATTTTTTGAGTATGAATACAATGATCAAGCTTTTGAGAAAAGAGCGGAGCATTTAGCGCGAAATTCCCGTGATCAAAAAGAGTTAACAACAATCATCCGTCAATTTATGGAGCCGCTGGGGTTATCCAAAAAAGCGAATGAACATTTAGAACAACTAGAGCAAGGAGCTATGGTAATAGTTGGTGGACAACAAGCAGGTATCTTAACAGGCCCTCTTTACTCCGTTCATAAAGCTATTTCAGTTATTGCATTAGCGAAAGAGCAAAGTACGAAGCTTCAACAGCCTGTTATTCCTGTTTTCTGGATAGCTGGAGAAGATCATGACTTAGAAGAAATCAATCACACCTATACGGTACATGGGGAATTGCTGAAAAAAAGAGCTTATGGGGAGCGCTCTAGACGTAAAACGATGGCTTCTGCAACAGCCCTCAACAAAGAGTCGATGACGCAATTAATTAATACTATTATTCGTGATATTGGAGAAACAGAGTATACAGAAACACTGATTAAGCAATTAATTGACGCATTGAACAATAGTGAAACATTTACAGATTTCTTTGCCTGTCTAATGAATCAATTATTCAAAGAGGAAGGCTTATTATTAATCGATGCCGCTAACTTTGAATTCCGTCAATTTGAACATAAATATTTTGCTCAAATCATTCAATCCAATGAAGAAATTGCTAGAGTAGTAACGGAAAAGGAGCAAGAGCTTGAACGTGCTGGCTATGGTAAGCCTATTTTAGCAACATATGAAGCAGCCAATTTATTTTACGTAGAAGATGGGGAGCGACATCTTTTAGAAAGAAAAAATGATCTGTTTGTTAATTTAGCGGCAAACCTTAAATTTACACAAGAAGAGCTATTAGAAGTGGCGCATAATCATCCTGAACGTTTAAGTAATAACGTAGTAACTCGCCCGTTGATGCAGGAGATGACATTGCCAGTATTAGCGTTTGTTGGAGGTCCAGGAGAGCTAGCTTATTGGGCGACACTGAAAAATGCATTTTCAGTGTTAGATTTACAAATGCCGATTTTTGCTCCGCGCCTACATATAACTATTGTCACTCGTCATGTAGAGCAATTATTACGCGAGCATCAACTAACTGTTACTGACGTATGGGAAGGGAAAGCATTACACCTGAAAGAACGTTTTATTGCAGATGTACAGGACAGTGAAGCCAAACGCCAAATTCAAGCTATGCAGCAGTTGTTAGTAGAAAAATATGAAGAGCTAGCCTCCTATTTAGAGAAACAGCATCTGCAATTAGATAAGATTCTTGAGAAAAATCAAGAAAATCATGCGAAGCAATTTGACTATCTACAGCAAAAAATTGAACAAACTGTATTAGGTAAGCATGAAACGACGATTCGTAAATTTATGACATTGCAAAATGAATTATATCCGAATGATGGTTTCCAAGAGAGATCCTTTAATCCGTATCAATATTTCAATGAGTTTGGACCTATGTTAATTACTGAAATGCTGAAGCAAAATTATAGCATCGGTAAACACCACTATTTACTTTATTTATAAAATTAATAAACAGATACTTTTTACCTAAGTAGTAATTTGATATCCTGTGAATTTGATGAATAATGTCGAGATAAATAGTATTTAAAGAGCTATCCTACCAGGGGTGGCTCTTTTTTTGTATCATTTAGCACATGTCAAAAAAATTCCTAAAGGTCTAATTGCACATTAAGTGATAAAATGTCAAGTTTTTTTTAAAAAAAGTGGAGGAAAGTGGGGGGATGTGGTACATTATTTAATAAAGTGGGGTGAGTAGTATGTTCATGGGAGAATATCAACACTCCGTTGATGCGAAAGGGCGATTAATCGTACCGGCAAAATTTCGTGAAGCTTTAGGCGAAACGTTTGTTGTCACAAGAGGTCTCGATAACTGTCTATTTGGCTATCCTATGAATGAATGGCGAAAACTCGAAGAGAAATTAAAAGGTTTACCAATGACCAAAAAAGATACACGAGCATTTGCGAGGTTTTTCTTTTCTGGAGCAACAGAGGTAGAGATAGACAAGCAGGGGCGTATCAACATCCCAACTACCCTTATGCAGCATGCGCATCTAGTAAAAGAATGTGTGGTGTTGGGTGTTTCAAATCGAATCGAGATTTGGGCTAAGGATGCTTGGGAAGCTTACTTTAGTGAGTCTGAACAATCTTTTAATGAAATTGCAGAAAATATGATTGGCTTTGATTTTTAACTTGTAATAGGCATTACAACGTGATAGTTGAATGAGGTTAAGGCCTGAGAGGAGCGAGTGGTATGTTCGATCATACAACCGTGTTATTAAAAGAAACTGTTGATGGGTTGAACATAGATCCTGATGGTGTATATGTGGACTGTACACTAGGTGGTGCGGGACACAGTGAATATCTAGTACAACAATTATCAGATAAAGGCCGCTTAATTTGTTTTGATCAAGATATGACGGCTATTGAAAATGCGAAAATTCGATTAGCACCTTATATAGAGCGTGTTACATTTATCCATTCGAATTTCCGTTACTTAAAAGAAGAACTATTAGCTCATGGCATTAAGCAGGTTGATGGTATTTTATATGACTTAGGCGTATCTTCTCCACAATTAGATACACCTGAGAGAGGCTTTAGTTATCACCACGATGCACCACTTGATATGCGTATGGATCAAACTGCAACACTGACAGCATCAGATGTTGTTAATCAATGGGCATACGAAGATCTTGTTCGTATATTTTTCCGTTATGGAGAAGAAAAATTTTCTAAACAAGTTGCCCGTAAAATTGAAGAGGCTCGAAAAACAGCACCGATTGAAACAACTGGTCAACTTGTAGAATTAATTAAAGAGGGTATTCCAGCAGCGGCACGCCGAAAAGGTGGACATCCGGCAAAGCGCATTTTCCAAGCAATAAGAATTGCTGTTAATGATGAGCTAGGCGCAGCAGAGGATTCATTAGTCGATGCGATTGATATGATTAACGTAGGGGGGCGCATTAGTGTCATTACGTTCCATTCATTGGAGGACCGCCTATGCAAGACAATCTTTAAGGAAGCGTCATCATTACCGGAATTACCGCCAAATTTACCTGTAATTCCTGATGACATGAAGCCAACTTTAAAGCTTATTACACGAAAGCCAATTATTCCTTCTGATGAAGAATTGGCAGTTAATAATCGTGCGCGTTCAGCGAAGCTTAGAGTGGTGGAGAAAATTAACGACAAAGGGCGTGAGTAAATGGCAGCAGTTCGTGTAAGGCAACAGCACCAA
>NZ_DJAU01000042.1:0-52546 GCF_002429725.1 Lysinibacillus sp. UBA5994
TAGTCTGGATGGGAGAAGAACGAGTGAGATGACAGTCTATGAAAAAATTGTTTTCAAATAGGCTTATTTGTTGATGTCTTATACTCCCAAAACCCCTTTGATGTAAAGGGGTTTTTATTTTTTATTGCTAACGAGAGAAGGGAGAAGGATAAGGCACAAAAACAGGTGGATCAACTTTAAAAGTTAAGGATAGAAGTGCTAATAAAGTAGAGTAGGTGATGGAATGTTTACAGGACTTGTAGAGGATATTGGTATCATAAAAGCCGTGCAAAGCGATCGGGACAGTATGAAAATTACGGTTCAATCAGCCAAGATAACGGAGGATGTCAAGCTTGGTGACAGTATAGCGGTCAATGGAGTTTGTTTAACGGTGACAAATTTCACACAACAGCAGCTTACGATGGATGTTATGCCTGAAACAGTCAAAGCAACAAATCTACAGCAGCTGGCAATAGGTGATTCTGTTAATTTGGAGCGTGCCATGCCTGCTAATGGGCGATTTGGTGGCCATTTTGTTGCTGGTCATGTTGATGGAGTCGGCAAAATTTTGCGAAAACGTCCAGTAGCAAACGCCGTTTATATTGATATCGAAATGTCAGAGGAACTAACCAACTTTTGTATTCCAAAGGGTTCCATAACAATTGATGGCACAAGCTTAACCCTTTTTCATGTTGAAGCCAAGAGTGTCACAATTTCACTTATTCCTCATACTTACAAAGAAACCGTTTTAGGTATGAAGAGGGTTGGAGCAATCGTTAATATCGAAACCGATTTAGTTGGAAAATACATTATAGGGCAATTAAAAAAGGGGCAAACAACGCCAGCTATTACAAGAGATTATTTAGCACAACATGGTTTTTAAATCACAGAATAGGAGTTGATCATCGTGCTACATTCAATTGAAGAAGCCATAGAGGATTTAAGGCAGGGCAATATGATTGTGGTGGTTGATGATGAGGATCGAGAAAATGAAGGAGATCTTCTGGCACTCGCTGAATTCATCACACCAGCAACAATCAACTTTATGGCAACCAATGGTAGAGGTTTAATTTGCACGCCGATTTCGCAGCAGCTTGCACAAAAGCTAGATTTATATCCAATGGTTCAGCACAATACAGATAACCATCAAACCGCATTTACGGTAAGTATCGATCATGTAGAAACAACGACAGGGATTAGCGCCTTTGAGCGTGCGCTAACGATACAAAGAATGATAGAAAAGCAAGCTAAGCCAACTGATTTTCGTCGACCAGGCCATATTTTTCCGTTGATTGCGAAAGAGCAAGGCGTGCTGGAACGGAGAGGGCACACGGAGGCCACTATTGACCTAGCGAAGCTTTGTCATAGCGTACCTGCAGGTGTTATTTGCGAAATTATGGGTGATGATGGGCATATGCTTCGGTTTGAAGAACTAACAAATTACGCTGCACATCATGGCTTAAAAATGATCTCGATAGAAGCATTGGTTGCTTATCGTAAACAATTATCCACTAATAAAACTAAAATTTCTATGTAAAAAGGAGAAGGAACAATGGGTCAAACATTTGAAGCACAATTAATTGGAACGGATTTGAAAATTGCAGTAGTAGTGGGTCGTTTTAATGAGTTTATTACTAGCAAATTATTGGATGGGGCAATGGATGGTTTAACTCGTCATGGGGTTGATTCTGCATCTATTGATGTTGCATGGGTGCCAGGGGCTTTTGAAGTTCCTTTTATAGCAAAACAACTGGCAGAAACAAAGAAATATGATGCTATTATTGGTTTAGGTACTGTTATTCGTGGCTCTACAACACACTATGACTATGTTTGTAATGAATCGGCAAAAGGCATTGCCAATGTGTCATTGTCAACGAATGTACCTGTTATTTTTGGAATTGTTACTACCGAAAATATTGAACAGGCAATTGAACGTGCAGGAACGAAATCTGGTAATAAAGGCTATGATGCGGCAATGTCTGCAATTGAGATGGCAAATCTAAAGAAAATGATTGGATCAGGACAATTTGAATAGTCGTCACAACATTTGTTTCTTTGAATATTTTGAACAACCATGGGAAAAATATGCTTAAGTGTATTTATTGAAGGTGATTGTTTTCATAAATGTACTAATCTTGAGCTGGCTCAGTAGGAGATGAGAAGTATTTCATCAATGGAACAAATTAATTTGAAAATGTTGAAATCACTATTTCAACGCTCTGCTGATGTGATTTTCCAACAATATAATTTTCAGCAATATACAGTACATTTTATAACTTGTGATGCAATGGTCAATGAGCAAATTCTTCAAACTGTGGTTGTTCAACGTGTTCAATCTTTGTTAAGCAATGTCACGGAGGACATGCTAGAGGAAGAAATTGAACAGCATTTACACATTCCCTATTTACAAAAGATTTTATCGAAAGAGGATGCGGTAACTAGGGTCTATAAAGGCCATGTTTTACTGTATTTTGAAGAAAATCAATTACTTTATTCTAGTGATATTTCAAAAAGACCCAATCGAGAGCCTGGGGAAACAACATTAGAACTAGTAGTAAAGGGACCTAGAGATGACTTTATTGAAGATGTTTTTATTAATATTGCTTTATTAAGAAAACGATTACCGACTAATTCTTTTAGTGTAGAGACATTAGAAATTGGTAAGCGTTCTAAAACAACCGTAGCCATACTATATATGGAAGACATTGTGAATTTAAATATGCTGGAACAAATTCGACTTCAATTACAAAAAATTGACACGGATATTGTTATCAATGGCGACTTATTAATGGAAAAAATTGAAAAGACAGCGACAATTCTTCCAAGACATGATTATACAGGGAGACCTGATTTTGCTATGCAGGCCTTAATTAGAGGAAGAATACTCTTAATGATTGATGGTGTGTCCTATGCCATAATTACACCTGCAAATATTATGTTGCTCTTTAAATCAGCAGAGGATAATGAGTACCCACTCATTGTTAGCTCGATGGAACGATTACTCAGAATTGTCGGGATATTAATAAGTATGCTACTGCCAGGTTTTTGGCTTGCATTGACGACATATCATCAAGAACAGCTTCCATTTCTACTACTGGCAACGGTTGTCGAATCGAGAACGGGATTGCCTTTCCCAACCATTCTAGAAATTTTAATGATGCTATTTATGTTTGAATTGTTTCGTGAAGCCAACTTACGTCTTCCGAGTGCCGTCAGTGGCTCAGTTAGTGTGGTAGGAGGACTAATTATTGGGGATGCAGCGATTAAAGCAGGTGTTACAAGCCCCTCAATGATTGTTGTGATTGCCATTTCCAGTATCGCTGCATTTACATTGGTCAATCAATCCTTTGTGACGGCTATGAGTATTTTTCGATTAATCATTATTATGGCTTCGGCGTTTTTTGGTTTATTTGGTTTTTTTATATCCGTGTTTTTCATCCTTTTATACACTGCGAATATGAGAGTCTTGGGAGTGCCATACGTAAACTTTAGTGCCGATTTTGAAAAGGGCAATATACGTAAGTCCCTATTGCGACTATCTCCAAAGGGCTATAGTAAACGACCTACCTTTCTTAAGCCGCAAGATCAAACACGGACTTCAAGTAAAAAATAAGCATATTGTGATGAGATCAGGTATTGTTGATACCTGATCTTTTTTTGATACCTTTGCTTTAGTGGTTTTTTCAATTTTCCATTTAAATAGGAAATGAGACATAAAAAGTTATTACTTATCTTTTTAGTTTACTTTCTTGTCAAGGATTATTAAACTATTTGTTACAGTGTGTAATTTTGGGTATGAATAAAATAAAAATTGATTTTGTGTTTTAATTTATGTAGGATATACAAGCAATGTTTGCTTTACAAACAAAAAATAGAGTTAATTATAATATAATAATATTCTAGAATATTTATAGATGAGGAAGTACCGTTTTTTATGAAAAATAGAAAAATAAAACTAATATTAATTCTATCAACGATTTTATTATGTTTGTTTACAAGTTTAAACATCTTTACATCCTATGTAAAAATAAAAAAGACCGTTGAAGAGTCGATTGCCAATCAAAGCTTAGAGGCAGCCCATTCTATTGCTGCATCCATAGATACGGATGCCTATCAGCAATTTTTAAATAATCCACAGGAAAATGATTATTATTGGAAAGTAAGAAATTATTTAAACGATGCAAGGATAAAATTAGGTGCACTATTTGTTTACACCTTAAAGGTGGATAATCCTGAAGTATCTATAGCCATGATTACAGGGATGCCAAAAGAAATGAAAGAGGGCTTCGGTATTGGCGTGGTTTGTACTGTCCCTGCAAAGCATGTTGAAAAGGCCTATAATGGTGAAACCTATGTTACAGAGGTAATTCATGATTCTGAACATGGGTCTTATTTATCTGTTGGTGCACCCATCAAAGATGATAATGGAACAATTATCGGGTATTTAGGCATTGACATTAGTGCAGATACGCTAAATGGTATTAAGGGTAAAGTCATTGAAGACAACCTATTTAATTTTATTTTTAATGGTGTACTTATTTTAATTGTCATCGGTTCTTTTTTATTTTTACAAAGATGGTATCAAAAAGAGGTAGCGAAGGAAGTTGGCGCTACAGAGGACACATATCTAGCAGAAATCAAAACATTGATTACTTCGGTGTCGTCCCTACGTCATGATTTTACGAACCATATCCAAGTGTTACATGGTTTATTACAATTAGAAAAAACAGATCAGGCGAGACAATATTTATCCTCACTATCAAAAGAAGTTCAGGCGATCAAGTCATTAAAATTAAATATTGATCATCCAGGTTTGTCCATCTTATTGCAAACGAAGAAATTAACGGCTCAAAATCACCATATTGATATGGATTTTACGCTTTCTCAAAATGATTTTAATAAGATTAAAACGACAGATTTAATCAAGATTCTATCCAATTTAATTGATAATGCGATTGATGCTGCTGTTGAATTACCTGAGGAACAACGTAAGATTAAGATTTGCTGTAC
This sequence comes from Lysinibacillus sp. UBA5994, assembly GCF_002429725.1. Lineage (NCBI taxonomy): Bacteria > Bacillati > Bacillota > Bacilli > Caryophanales > Bacillaceae > Lysinibacillus > Lysinibacillus sp. UBA5994. Next base: position 4,990 of record NZ_DJAU01000042.1, read on the forward strand.
AGCAGATGAATCACAGTATGAATTTAAAATTACCAATACAGGGCCAAATATTGCGAATCCTGATCACATATTCAAACAAGGATTTTCAACGAAAAAACATGAGAATGGTAGACTAAGAGGACAAGGTTTATTTATTGTCAAAGAAATTGTCACTAAATATAATGGTCATATTTCAATTGATTCATCAAAACATTTAGAAACGACTGCTATTGTCAGAATTCCAATAAAATAACAGAAAAAGGCTTCCTACAAAAAGTTGTGGGGAGCTTTTTTCTATGTACAGCACATACATTACAAAGTAGAAAGTGATATGATGAAGGAGATGAAGAAAATGGAAAAGGGTCTCCTAGCGTTATTGAGAAAAGGTGGGCTAACCTTATATGCAAGACACGGAACAGCAACTATTGGTGTAGATCAAGCATATGGTACATTTCAAAGTTGTCAAAATCAACGGAATTTATCCGATCAAGGTCGTAGGGAGGCAATTTATTATGGTCAAATGCTACGCTATTGGCAAATTCCCATCCTTTCCACCATCACTACCAGTCCTTTTTGTCGGACCATTGAAACAGCACGTTTGGCATTTCCCAACAGCAATCTCCAAATTGACCCCTTCTTGTTTGAAATCTTTATGTTAGGTGGCAATCTTCCTACAGTAGTGCAAAGCAGTATATTAACGATTTCTACATCGATGCTGGAAATCATTCCACCTGAGGGCATAAACAACATAATCATTGGGCATAGCTTTCCAAGAAATGTAGGGCTGGGCATCATTTCGAATATGGGGACGGTTGTCATAAAACCTAAAGGTCAAGGACATGGTTATGAGATTGTGAGAAAACTAACCTTAGAAAATCTAGCAGCATTAGATTCCATTTGAAAAGAGGGATTGTATGAAGATTAAAACAGTTGCACAATGTACATTAGATGAAGTATTGAAAGCATGGAACAAAGGCTTTGAAGGTTATTTTATTGAAATTAATATGACAGCAGAAATGTTTTTACAGCGACTAGTGGGGGAGGGCTTATCTCCTGAGCATTCTATTGTCGTTTTTGATCAAGAGGAACCGATTGCCATTGTGATGAATGGCTTTCGTACCATCGATGGCCAAAAAACAGCTTGGAATGGTGGGACTGGTATTTCTCCAGCATATCGTGGTAAGGGTGTCTCGCGCCTATTAATGGAGGAAACCCTAACTATCTATAAGCGAGAAAATGTAGAGTTGGGTACGTTAGAAGCCATTAAGGAAAATCAGGTAGCCATTGCCTTGTATGAAAAATATGGTTATGTGGTTGCCAATCAATTACTATTTTTAAGCGGCGAGTATGAAGCCAAGGTAACATCTACAGTAGCCCTTCATATAGCGACCATTCGCCCAGAGCAGCTAGCACATCTATCTTTCTATCGGGAAGATGTTCCTTGGCAGTGTAACTGGCAGAGCGTGAAGCATGGGGAAGCAAAGGTGTTTTATAATGATAACAATGAACCACTTGGCTATATGCTATACAAAACATTGTGGAATGAATATGGTGAGGTGGAGCGTATTCTACTTTATCAAATGGTAATACTAGAGGAAAGTAATGTAGAGTTAATAACACAGTTTTTAGCAAGTATTACAACACATAAAGTCCATTTGACGACAGTGAACTTCTTAGCGAGCAATCCAGCAACAAGCTATTTGTTAAAGCATGGATTAAAGGTGACAACAGAGCAGGTACAGATGACAAAGCAACTATAAGCTTGGTTGTCGTTCAGTATACGAAGTGATAAAAAAGTGGAAATAGAGCAATGAAGTATATAATGCAATCGGACCATGTTTTAAACAGAGAAAAGTAATCTATTATTATAAAACAAGAAGGTACTCCTTATGGTGATGTATACACCATAGGAGTACCTGCTATAAAAGTAATGGACCTATTGATTAGTTTGAGGGTCTTGGGACGCCCCATTATTATTGTTATTTTCAGGATATTTCTGGAGTTGCACCGAATTAATTGATGTGTTCGATAGCGAATAAGTTCCTTTCGCCAAAATCAGAACCTTAGCAACATATTCTGTAGATGAATCAAGTTGATTACCAAATGCATCTACTGGTTTGCTTAGCGCTTGGCTAACGTTGGAGAGAGGATTCGGTTGAATTCTGGTGCTATTTGGATTGCTAATAGCATCCCCCAATTTGAAACTTTCTGCTTTATCCTTCGGCAACATAAACACTCTATACTCCGTTACGCTTTGACCATTTTTGACATCGAAACTAATGTTAATATCGTTATATTTATATCCCTTATTCAAGAGACTAAGTGTCACTTTCTCCACTGATCCAGCGGCTGAAAGGTCTTCCAAAACAATGTAGGAAGATGGGTAGGATAAGCTATACATTTCCTTAGAATTTCCACCACCTACAGACAAGATATATACGCGATATTCTTCGCCATTCGTTATAAGTCTTCCGTCTGTATCTCTACTAGTAGCTCCCAATTCCATACTATATTGGCCTTTACCCCAACTTGTATAATTAGTTGCTCTAATAGCTGTGTTCAGATCAAAGTCATTTGCCTTTGATGCGGGTACAACTAGAATACGGTAACTATCTATATTTGATTCATCAGAAGGTTTTGTAAACGATATCTGTAGGTCTCGACCATCTCCATAATCACCAACATCGCTTACATTAATATTGCTTACTGCCTGAACAGCTTTGCTTTTACTAATTGTAATCACAGCTGAAGGAGAGGATAGAGCATAGGCATTTGAAGAGTTACCATTTGCAACAGTCAGTACATAGACGCGATAGCTAGTTCCTTCTGTAATAAAATTACCTCGTACATCCCTAATCCCATCTAACGTTCTATTCGCTACTAAATTTCCACCTTTGCCTTCTGTGATGTAATAAGAGCTACTATTGGCTTGTGAAAGATTAAAGCTACTGTAATAGGCAGTTGGTACCATTAGAATCCGATAATGATTAACATTCGATTCATCTGTAGGCTTCGTGAATGTTACTTGCACATCACGGCCATCCCCTTTATCATCGATATCTGCAACATTCAGATTAGTTACAGCTTGCACTGTGAAGTTTTTAGTTAGTGTAATCGTAGATGTTGCGGCAGTTAGCGCATTGTTTCCTAAGGTATTTCCATTGGCAACCGTCAATACATAGATACGGTAGTTCGTACCTTCTTTAATAGTATTTCCGCGTACATCCCGAGTATTTTCAGTTAACGCTTGCTCATATGTGGTTTTCCCAGATTTGTTAATAGTCGTGTAATTGCTGCTGGATACGCTATTAGCATCCGTCAGACTAAAATTATTGTAATTTGCTGTTGGTACCACCATAACCCGATAGTGATTAATAGGTGCCTCATCAGCAGCTTTATTGAATGACACAAAGAGGTCACGACCGTTACCATTATCACTCACATCGCTGGCAATGATATTCGACACTGCACCCACATTGTTGCTTAGCAGCGAAATCATATTGGAGGCTGGAGAAAGCACATTATTTGCAGAGTTATTAGTTACTGCCATAATAAATACACGGTAGCTAACGCCATTTTGAATAGCATAACCGTCAGTATCTTTTGCTCCTGCAGAGAGCATCTGCGTAATATTGTTGCCTGTTTTGTTCACTTGTGTGTAATAAGTGTTAGGTAAACTGTTGGCTTTTGTCAATGTAAAGTTCGTATAGTTGTTAGCTCTTACAACAAAAATTCGGTAAGAGAGAACATTCGATTCATCAGACATTTTGTTGAAGCTAACTCTCAAATCGCGTCCATCGCCAAAATCATTAACATCATCTACTTGTGTAATAATCGGAGTAGATACAGTAAGCGTTACTGCTAATGAAGCAGGTGAGAGTTTATTCATGCTAGAATTTGTATTACTTACAGACATAACGAACGCTGTGTAGGATTCGTTATTCTTTATAAAGTCACCTGAAGTATCTCGTGTTGAGGAGGACAGAGTTGCTATCAACGTACTGCCGTTGCTTCCCGATTTGTCCACTGTTGTATAATAATTGCTGGATAAATTATTCGCAGTGGTAAGACTAAAATTGTTAGCATCCTTGGTCTTTACTATAAACACACGGTAATTGGACGTATTGCTATCATTCTGTGGACGAGTAAAGCTAACTGAGACATCACGTCCATCGCCAAAATCGTTAATATCGCTAATCTTCACATTTGTTACCGCTGTAACAGTAGACATGTTTGTTAGAGTAATCTTCGGAGAAGAAGTTGATAGTACGCTAGAATAAGAACCTTTGCCAATGGCAAGTATATAAACCACATAAGACTGATCATTTTTTATGTAGTCTCCGTCCACATCTCGTGAGCTTTGCAATAAAGTTATGGCACGATTCGCATTTGAAGTCGATACCACCGAATAATTAGAAGAGGAGACTTTAAGAGCTGATGACAAATTAAAACTTTTAGAAGCCTTCACAACCATAACCCGATAATGATCTACATATGATTCTGTAGACGATTTAGAGAAGCTAACCTCAAGATCACGCCCATCTCCCTGATCATTCACATCTCGAACTGACACATTGCTCGCTGGAGCAATACTGATATTACTTGGCGTGTCAGATTTAATAGATACTTGCTGTTTTTCTGAGTTCCAATCAACATCCTGCCCAAGTGCTTCACTGACGAAGCGTACTGGTACCATTGTTCTACCTTTTAATACCTGTGCTGGTACATCAAGCGTTACTGTCTGGTTATTAATAGTAGCTGTCTTCGATTTAATCTTGAGAACTACCGTTGTATCACCTTTTATCCCTGTGACTGTTTGAGTCTTTTGGTCCCAGTTTACGCTTGCATTCAATGCTTCAAAGATCGCTCTAAGTGGTAGCATAACACGTCCTTGAATCATCGCTGGTGGCTGATCGGTTTTTAATTGCACCCCATCCACATTAATTGTGATGGCTTTTGCCGCTTGTGCGGTTGCCGGCTGCAATACTAACGGTACAATAAGTATCACAGCAAAAAGTAAAGTCCATATTTTTTTCATAAATTCCACCCTTCTTCATGCCATTTGAATGACTTAGCATGACATCTAATTTAACGTATGAGCATCCTAAAAGTTTCACCCTTTTACCTTTTGAAGAAAATTTAACCATCATGCAGTTTTGATACTTATTCTGGCTTACTTTCCTTACAAGATGATTGAAAAGAGTAAGGGAATTTTGAGTGGATAACCTCACACTATTCGACGTAGGAGAATTGAATAAAGCAGGTTAAATTGAAGTGTTACAATTTACGGGAAGTGCAATTTTCTTAAAATAACTGCACGACTGTATGTATATTACCAACTAAATTTTTTATGACATATTTTTTGTACACTTTCACCAAACTAAGGGAAAGGCAGAGGAAGGTGAAGAGATGCAACAACCATTTGATGTGGGTGATATTGTTTATATTTTTTACCGCAATCCACATATTCAAGATGTAACGAATATACAGGAAGCGGCAGTCGTTTATCATCCAGAAAAACCAGAGGAGCTAGCTCTATTTTTATTTGAAACCTATTATCCAATCACGAATGACATGGTGATTTTTGCAAGCGAGATGGCGGCTGAACAGGCCTATCACCAGTATTTTCATTAAGGGAGGACTCATATGATAAAGCCATTTACCCCTCAGCTTGTTTATTTTGAGCCAGATGCCCTCCAGTATCCATTAGGTCAGGAGCTAAAAGAGAAGTTTGAGCAGATGGGAATTGAAATTCGCTATACAACTTCCCATAATCAAGTGAGAAACCTTCCTGGAGACAATGATTTTCAAAAGTATCGGGTAGCAAAATCGACCTTAGTAGTGGGTATTCGAAAAACATTAAAGTTTGATACATCTAAGCCCTCAGCGGAATATGCCATCCCATTTGCGACTGGCTGTATGGGACATTGTCATTATTGCTATTTACAAACAACTATGGGCAGCAAACCTTATATTCGGACGTATGTCAATGTCGATGAAATCCTAGAACAGGCCGATCACTATATGGCTGAACGAGCACCTGACATCACTCGCTTTGAGGCATCCTGTACTTCTGATATTGTAGGAATTGATCATCTTACGCATACCTTAAAGCGAGCCATTGAGCATTTTGGACAAAGTGAGCTAGGTCAGTTACGATTTGTAACGAAATTCCATCATGTGGATCATTTATTAGATGCCAAGCATAATGGTCGTACAAGGTTTCGTTTTAGTGTCAATGCTGATTATGTGATTAAGCACTTTGAGCCAGGTACATCACCATTGGAAAAGCGCATTGAGGCAGCGGGGAAAGTGGCAAGAGCTGGATACCCACTCGGATTTATTGTTGCGCCAATCTATCTTCATGATGGCTGGCAGGAGGGCTATTATCATATGTTTGAGCGATTGGACGCTGAATTGCCAAAGGATGTGCGCGATGACATCACCTTTGAATTTATTCAACATCGCTTTACAAAGCCTGCAAAACGAGTGATTGAAAAAAATTATCCAATGACAAAGCTAGAGCTCGACGAGACGGTAAGACGATATAAATGGGGCAAATATGGCATTGGTAAATATATTTATCAAAAAGAGGAAGAGGAAGACATTAAGGAACATTTGTATCGCTATATGCAGAAATTTTTCCCTCAAGCAAAATTAGAATATTTTACATGATAATTAGAGAGAGAACGGCTTGTTTTCTCTCTAAATTAATTGTGCGATATAAGGTTCAATATATCGACGATCTTTTAAATCGTTTGGTAAATGGTAAAGAGAGAAATATTGCATTGTCTCTGATTCATTGTAATCAATCACTAAATTACCAAGCACATTTCTTGTATAGAAGACTGCTGTAACGGCGTATAATTCGTCCCCATTCGAAACTTTAAGGTAACAATCCGGACCAGAAAAAACACCTAGTAACTGTAAATCTGTGATGGCTAGTCCTGTCTCTTCTTGTACCTCTCTTTTGGCAGTATCCTCTAAGCTCTCGCCTAATTCCATTAAGCCTCCAGGGAGCCCCCAACCGCCATCATATCTTTTTTGTAATAATATTTCGTTTTCAGTATTAAGAATGAGAACCACCGAACCAGGTAAAATAATTGGTTGGTGTCCTACATACTGTCTTAAAAATTTATAGTATTCCATAATGACACCCCTTTCTCTAAATAGTTTTAATTGGTAAATTCTTCTTAATTATGGTCTTTGTATAATCTGAAAGTCAATGGTAACGCTAACAGAGATTGTTGTGAAGAAGGAGAGAATACTTGAATGGATTCATTTCAACTAAATTGTTGGTCAGAACATGGAGAACTGAAAGTAGTGATGCTTTGTGCACCTTCACTCGTAGATGTAACGGATTTAACAATAGCAGAGCAGGTTGGTTGGAGTGATACAGTCAACCATCAGAAGGCGATGGATAATTTCATGGCATTAAAGACAACATTCGAAAACGCAGGGGTACATGTACTTGATTATGCAAGAGAACTAGCCCACGATCAGCAGCTATTAAGTGAGCAGCTCCTCAATCGTTATTTTGTGCGTGACCTAGCCTGTGTCATTGGGAATCGGCTTTTACTTGGAAATGCTGGAACCTCACTTAGAAAACCAGAGTACCCTCTTGCACATTCACTATTAGAAAAATGGTTTCCACAACAATGGAAAGCTAATTTGCAGCCGCTTCATTCCTTCGAATGTGGAGATTTGTTAATTTTAAATAAAGATGCTGTACTTATTAATCTTGGAATGAGAACTTCGATAGAAGCTATCGAAAGCTTAAAGGAAGGCATTTTTCAAGAGGGGTTTTCTGAAATTGCCATAATTGATTTACCGAAAAGCAATGATACGCTGCATTTAGATATGAATTGTAATGTTGTAAATGCGAATCTGGTTGTTGCTAAAAGCTTTGTACGCCATTTTCCTATTCAGGTGTTAACAGCTCAAAGCAGTCGTTTTGATATGGTAGAGTCATTTTTAAAGCGTCATGGTTTGGATGTTTACTGGCTGAACTCGTATAAGACCATTCCAGACATCAACTTTATTAACCTGAATCCAGAAACACTGTTGATAAGCAAGCAGTCAACACAACAACAATTATTGGCGCATCCACTGCTGAAGAATAAAAACTTGCTTGAAGTTGATGTCACTGAGCTTGAAAAAGGCGGTGGTGGCATTCGATGTATGACATTGCCATTGGTAAGAACGTAACGAAGGGTTGAGAACAAATGACTTCAAAATCAGCTAAAGGAAGTATGGCCTGGTGGCAGCTTTCGCTTCTTGGTATCGGTTGTACTTTGGGCACTGGCTTTTTTCTTGGGACAAGTATGGCCATTCATAAAAGTGGGCCTGCGGTATTAATTCCTTTTTTATTAGCGGCCATTTGTACGTATATCGTGTATGATGCACTTGTTAAAATGTCTGTGGAAAATCCAGATAAAGGCTCTTTTCGTACCTATGCCAAGCAAGCCTTTGGACGCTGGGCAGGATTTAGCAATGGCTGGGTGTACTTGATTTCTGAGCTATTAATCATGGGAAGCCAGTTGATGGCGCTCGGCATTTTTACGAAATTTTGGTTTCCGGCACTGCCCCTGTGGATTGCTGCATCGATTTATGCTGCTATTGGTTTAGTCGTTATTCTCACAGGCATGAAGGGCTTTGAAAATTTCCAAAATATCTTCGGTGCCTTAAAGGCAGCTGCCATCATTATGTTCATTATTGTAGCAGTGGTCATCATCATGAAAGGTACACCATCTACTACAATGGCTTCACTTCAAGCTAATTATGAAGCATTTTTTTCACAAGGACTAAAAGGTATTTGGCTCGGATTACTTTATGCCTTTTATGCCTACGGAGGAATTGAAGTGATGGGTTTAATGGTCATCGATTTGAAAAATCCAAAAGAGGCGCCAAAAGCGGGGAGAATTATGCTGATCGTGATTACCGTTATTTTTATCATGGCCATCGCCCTTGCATTAGTACTCGTTTCGTGGAAAGACTTTTCGATTGATGAAAGTCCTTTTATTACAGCGCTTCAAGGACACCATATCCCTTTTGTGGCAGATATCTTTAATGGTGTGCTAATCATTGCTGGTTTTTCAACGATGGTGGCCTCGCTTTACGCGGTGATCACCATTCTCACTACACTTGCAGAGGATCATGATGCACCGGCAGTCCTTGCAAAGAAAGGAAAAATGAAAGTTCCTTTTCCAGCCTTTTTATTTTTAACGAGTGGGCTAGTAATTACGATTGTAATTGGTTTTTTGATGCCAGAAAAAATCTTCGAATATTTGATTACAGCGGCGGGTTTAATGTTGATCTATAATTGGCTTTTTATTTTAGTAACCTACTGGAAGCTCATGGAGTTAACTAAGTGGGGGCATGTAAAGAATGCTATGGGGATGTTGCTCATTGCTGTGACGGTATCTGGAACTTTAGGTGAAAAAACAAGCAGACTCGGTTTTTATGTGAGCCTGCTCTTTATAGTCTTAATCAGTGTGGCGACCTGGATTGTTGTGAAAAGGCAAAAAAACATTACGTAATGAACCGTTTTCCTGAGACATCCTTAAAAAAGGACATTTGGATGGACTATGGTTATCATCACTTAAGAAGTACTGCTTCCATTCATAACTATCTTCTTGCCCATACCATTTTAAATCTGGATGTCCTGGAACTGTGTCGTAGTCTGCAATCCGCTGACGAATGAGCTTTTTGATTTTTCGCCCAAAGGCTGTGGTGTCGTTTATATCATCGAATATCCAACGGGGTTGAATGGCCATTAATAAAGTGGAAAAATGACGACTCTTTCGCAATTTATGGGCTGGTGTTGCACAAGAGATAAAATAGGGTTCACCATGAAAGCAAAACTCCCATTCATGGTGAGTAGGCTCCATTGGTATTCCTTCAGGCCAATTCATCTCATCCAAATTGGTTAAATTATTTAATATGGACCAAAATAACTGCTGATAATCTGCTACCTCAAAGCTATCTTGCATATCGTGAGGGGTATGAAAGAACACAGTAAGAGTTGTATACTTCCCGAAAGTTCGTGATGCTTTCGTATAGTCCTTTAAGCATTGTGCTAACATTTTAATCGATTGCTCTTCCCGTGGATCCCCGACAAAACTATAGCGCAAATGGTTTGATAAAAAGCCCATTCTTGCTGGTATACACGGAAACGTATTTGCTTCATCCGCAATCGTGGCAGCAAAATCTGTATAGGCTGACCGTTGCCATAATGGAAGTGTATCAAACTGTTCTTCAATCCACTCCCGATCAAACACTACTTCCACTTGAGACTCCTCCTTCTACTCACCTTTATACTATTAAAGAAAAGACAAAGTGGTTACGAATCTGTGGTGCGTGACACTAAAGATTTTTAATGATTCAAGTCAAATTATGGCTAACCTTTTTGCGTGTAAGATGAATAATTCCATAAAGAAGAATAAGCAGTTTCGGTTTAGAAGTGATCACTCTGAGCAAGGAGATGAGCAATTTGAAGTAAAAGAGAGCGCTTCGAACCAAGAAAAGAGCGGCTTTGCATGAAAAGAGAGTGCTTCAAGCCAATAAAAGAGCGGCTTTGAATCAGAAGCGAGCACTTTAAACCAAAGAAAGAGCGGTAGCGATTGAAAAGTGATCACTTCGAGCAAAGGAAAGAGCGGTTTTGAACAAAAAATAATCACTTCGAGCAAAGAAAAGATCGGTTGTGAAAAAAATGATCACTTCAAACCAAAGCAAGAGCAATTTCAGTCAAAAAAGATCTCGCCTCCTGCTTCTCCAATAGTAGCGATCACCACACCCGAAAAGCAGCATGGTCTTAGCCGTTTTGCTGTAAAACCTTTTCCTCTAAAATGGTTAGAGCATGTTGGATGTCCTTTAGATCATCCTGTGTTGCGTGTTGAATAAGCTGTAAAAAGCGTTCTTCGATACAGGCAAATGCCTCCTCCATCATTTTTTCACCCTCTTTGGATAAACGGACATACTGCTTTCTGCGGTCGGCTGTGTCGTTAAATTTTTCGATTAGCTGCCGTTCCTGCAATTTCCGAAGTTCACGGCTTGTGTTGGGTAGGGACATATGCTGACATTCACTGATTTCCGTTGGTGTGACAGGTTGGCTTACTTTAATATATTCAAGAATTTTATATTGTAGCGGTGTGATATTCGCAGTGTTAACATTTTGTGTGAGATCATGTGTCACTTGATGGATTGTGGCTGTAAATGCTACAAACTGATGAAATAAAGCGCTTTTATTCAATGGGATCACCTCTTACTGTCAAGATAACAAATAACTTGTCCTAAAACAATTATCATTTGACAACTAAAATGAAATGAATTATTATTTTATTATCAAATGATAAGTAATGAGGAGGCGCACAATGAAAACGTTAATTGTTTATACATATCCCAACCATAAAAGTTTAAATTATGCTTTTTTACAAGAAGTGATAAAGGGGTGTCGAGAGAATCCTGCCATCGAGGAGATTCAGATACTAGATTTATATGAAGAAGAGTTCGATCCACGCTTAATTTTCCATGAACATAAACGACGTCGTGATATGTATCGGGATCCGAAAATGGAAAAATACCGCCAACAGCTCTCTTGGGCAGATCAAATTGTATTTGTTTATCCGATCTGGTGGGGGAGACCGCCAGCCATGCTGTTAGGATATATCGACCAATTATTTGCAGCAAATTTTGCTTATCGAGATACAAAGGGTTTATTTCCAGAGGGTCTTTTAAAAGGGAAGTCTGTAGTCTGTGTATCCACGATGAAGGGGCCAACCAATTATCCATTTTTATGGTTGAACAATGCACATAAAATTTTAATGAAAAGGGCGTTGTTTAAATTTGTTGGAATGAAAAAAGTGAAGTTTTTTGAGTTTGGTAATATGGAAAGTAAAAAGGGGAAGCAACAGCAGAAACTAAATAAAGTATATCGATACTTTAGTAAAGTAGCATACTAGAAAAAATAACTCATGCAGACGGGGTTAGTCGTTTGCATGAGTTGGCGTACTGTCGATGGGGACAGTAATCAAAAATCTTGTATATTCTGCTATTTTGCTTTCTACAGCAATGGTTCCATGATGCATCTCAATTATTTTTTTGACAATGGCTAGCCCTAATCCGCTACCGCCATTTCCAGCAGTTCGCGATTGATCGGCCTTATAAAACCTTTCGAAAATATGCTTTTGTTGTTCTTCGGTTAAGCCTATGCCAGTATCTTGAACCAGAACGGTTATCGTGTCGAACTGCTTTTTCATAGATAAAGAGATGGTTCCATTGGTAGGTGTAAACTTAATACTGTTTGTCAGCAAATTCATCCAGACTTGATTCATCAAATCCTCATCTGCAGTGATGCTCAGGTTATCAAGATCGAGATCAAAGTCAATCTGTTTGGCTAACCAATTCGGTTCTAGTGCCAGCACAACATTGCGTAATTGTTTATCGAGTCGATAAGTTATAGGCTCAAATGGATGGTGCTGCGATTCTAAGGAAGTTAGCTTGAGCAAATTGTCGCTAATTTTTGATAAACGATTACTTTCTAATTCAATTATAGCTAAATAATGCTGACGTTTTTCTTCAGGTAGGTTAATATTTTTCAAAGCCTTGGCAAAGCCATTAATAGATGTTAAAGGTGATTGAATTTCATGGGAGACATTGGAAATGAACTCCTGACGCATTCTTTCCAGTTCACCTAACTCAACAGCCATATGATTAATACCATGAATCAATTGCCCAAATTGATCCTCCTCATCTGCTCTCAAATCCAGCTGAACATCAAAATCACCTTTTGCCATGCGGCTTAATGCATCTACAATCGTATCCCAATAGTTACGTTGTCGATTTAGTCCGATTAAAAAGATAATGGCAGCTGAACAGGCAAAGAGTGCAAACACCCCAATCACTGTTGCTAGTTGTAGCCAAAATCCATGAGGCTCAGTTCCTAACCGTCCATAAAGCCATGAAGTTACATGATAGGAAATAAAAGCGAAAACGGTGTTTGCAATCAGAAACAGGCAAAAGACCATCGCTAATCTTAACAAGAATCTTCGTTTTCTCATGTGCCTAGTTCCAAGCGGTAACCAAGACCACGAATGGTGCGAATGACAAAGCCACTCGTCTCCTGTGGAAAGCGTTCTCGTATTCTTTTGATATGGACATCAACTGTTCGTTCATCTCCCTCATAGTCGTAGCCCCAGATTTCTTCGATCAACTGTTCACGGGAAAAGGTTTTGCCAACATAGCTTGCAAGTGTAAATAATAGCTCGAACTCCTTCAAACGAAGGAGAATCGTCTCGCCGTTCATTTCCACTTCATGTGTATGGCGATTTAATTTGACATGACCAGCCTCTACAACTTGAGAAAGGGAGATACGATATCTTTTTAAAATAGACTTAACACGTACGATTAGCTCGGCAGGCTCGAATGGCTTCACAAGATAATCATCTGTCCCTAAATGAAAGCCCTTGATTTTTTGAGAGGTTTCTCCTTTAGCTGTTAGCATAAGGATTGGTAGATCTGTATTGAATGAACGTATTTCCTCACATAATGCCCAGCCATCCATGTTGGGCATCATAATATCCATCACGACCATATCGACTTTCTCAGTGTCTAATTTAGACAGTGCATCGACACCATCGATAGCCTCTATTACTTCTAAGCCCTCGTTTTGCAGAAACACTTTTACCAATTCGCGAATATGTGCATCATCATCCACGACTAATAGTTTTGTCATCTCAACAAACCCCTTTATTCTACGTCTTTAATGCGTAATTGCTGTATGGCAAACTCACGATACATAGCATGTGTTTCAAAGAGTGTTTCGTGTGTACCACAGCCTGTAATATGCCCTTTCTCAATAAACAATATTTGATCGGCATCTACCACTGTCGATAAACGGTGCGCAATGACTAGTGTTGTGCGTCCTTGCATTAAGTTGTCTAATGCTTTTTGTACATAAATTTCTGAATTACTATCTAAGCTTGATGTTGCCTCATCCAGCATTAATATTTGCGGATTACGTAAGAGCGCTCTTGCGATAGAGATACGCTGACGTTGTCCTCCTGAAAGCTTGATGCCTCGTTCTCCAACTTCAGTATCGAACTTATCTGGAAGCTCGTTAATAAATTGATCTGCATAGGCCATTTTAGCCACTTTTTCTAGCTCATCATCTTGCACTTCACGGTCTATACCATAGCAAATGTTTTCTCGAATCGTACCTGAGAGCAGGGCACTTTCCTGCGCTACATAGCCGATTTGACTGCGCCAAGAGTGGAGTGAAAAAGTTTCGATTGGTGTATCTCCTAGTGTGATACTGCCGTTCGTTGGCTGATAATATCGTTCTAGCAGTGAAAATGTAGTTGTTTTACCGCCACCACTTGGTCCAACGATGGCTGTTACTTTGCCTGGCTCAATTGTGAAGTTAATATCGGATAAAATGGGCTCCTCACCATAAGAAAAATCAACATTTTTAAGATAAATGGGTTGATCTATTTTTTCTACTGTTAAGCCTTCTTCAATATGTTCTTCCTCGTATTCAAGCAATGCACTAATTCGTTCTGTAGCACCCATGGCTTTTTGGAGCTGGGTAAAGAACATCGTTAATTGCGTCATTGGCATAATGATTTGGATTAAATATAAAATAAATGCCACCATATCGCCAGCCGTCAGCTCTCCAGAGGAAACACGGACACCACCATAGCCAATAATAGCTACAAGCACAGACATCAGAACGAATGAAATCAGCGGGGAAATCAGTGCATGAATTTTTGCTTCTTTTAAGCCAAATGTAAAGAGATTCGTAATGCCCTTTTTTCCACGCTCATATTCAATTTGCTCAGCATTTGAAGCCTTGACTAGGCGCGTTTCAGGTAAAACTTGATTTAATACAGACGTAAATTTTGCTGTTTCATCTTGCATCCCTTTTGAAATCACAAACATGCGTCGCCCTAACAACATTAAGATCACCATAGCCAGTGGTACGGCAATCAGCATGACTAATGTCATTTTCCAATCTAAAAATAGAAGAATGATGATAGAACCTATAATGGAAATAACGCCAGATAAACAGTTTGCTAAATGCTCTGTTATAAGCTCTTTCACAACCCCTGTGTCATTCGTAACACGGCTCAATGTTTCGCCTGTATCATGTTCATCATAATAGGGGATTGGTAAATGCAACAGCTTTCGCCATAGCTGGTCACGTAATTTTGCCACAACATGATGTCCAACTCGATTTAAATAATAGATGGATAAGCCACTGGCAATAGCCTGTGCGATAAAGGCAATACCTAGTACAATAATTTGCCAATAATTAAGCGATTCTAACGAAAAGCCATCCACTAATTGTTTTGTAAATAATGGAACAATAAACCCTACACCTGTCGTTGCTAAACTCATCACTAAAGCGATGACAAGTAGCCATATCGGTGGTTCGGCACGTTTTACTAACTGTATAAAACGGCGCCAATCTTTTTGTTTAGACATATCATTTGATGTTTCTTGCAAAGAAATAAGCCTCCTTCATTGTCTGAAAACAATGTATTTCGTTTCTATGGCTTTACTATAGCATGCGTTTATGAACTGAATATGAAATGAATGGTCATCAAAAAAGGTGATGCGATCACCACCTTTTGATACTAGTCTGCAAATTCATCGTGGTATAAAGACTTACCAAGCAAGCGATAGATTCTTAAGGCTAGCTGGATTTGTAACAGCTCCTCATAGCTTTTTAAATCGGTTTTTAAAATTTCTTTAATCTTTTCAATCCGATAAATTAACGTATTGCGATGGATAAACATTTCCTTGGCTGTTTCACTTATATTCATATGATTGATAAAGTAATTTTCTAATGTAAGTAGATAGCTTGTCCCATGTAATAGATCATGCTCAAAGACAGAACCCAAGCTTTCTAAGAAAAAGTCCTTTAGCTGCACTTCATTAATATTCGAATCTAAAAAATGATAAATGGAGTGATCCGCATAATGAGCCACTGCTCCACGCTCTTCGAAGCGGTGCATAAGACGGAGAGCTTCATGTGCCTCTGCAAAGCTTTTATGGACAAAACGTATATGTTTATATTCTTTGCCAATTCCCATTAAGAAAGAGCTTTGCGTATGTTGCTGTACTAATAATTGGAGAATGTTTTCTGCGTATTGCTTTGTTTCATTGATCGTGAAATCTTGTTTGCTGTCTTGCTGTCCAACTAATATAATGATTTGATTGTTGCGATAAAGGCATGTAATTTCCCCATTAATTGTGCTAGAGTGCTCATAAATTAAATTCATACATTTTTTTGCAATATTATCGGTTTCGTATTTTCTAGAAATTAAATCATGCTGGTTTTGCAAATTTTCATGGCTAATAGAGATGACGATGCAATAATATTTATGGTTGATCTTTAAGCCGTGGAGATCGCATAGTGTTTGTAGCGTTTCAAGCGAAGTGATTTTTCCAGTCAATAAATCATCAAAAAACTCTTGTTTAATCTTTAGACGTACACCCTCAATTTCCTTCTGTTTTATCCTTTCTAGTGCCACAATCGTGGAGGCTTGCTCTAAAACGATGAAATCAAACTCATTCAGATCCCGTACAGTTTGCCAAATGACAATATAGCCATAAATATAGTTGGCTACTGCAACAGGAAGAATTCTACATTTTACGGCTAGATCTTCTAATTGATAGATTCGTGTAATGGATTTTTGCATTTCATTGAGATCATTCGGAATGGTATTTATAAAATCCTTTGAAAATGTTGGACGATTCTTCTTTAAATTAATGCCATAGGCAAGGGGCACAGGATTCGTATCAAGATCTGTATAATGCAGTAAATTCCAGTCATTATCTAAAAAAATAATCGGGTTATTAATTGTTTCAGCTAACTTAGAGGAAATAGATTCGATGCCTCCTCCTTCAAGCGCCACCTTAAATAGCGTATTGTGCATGTCCAAAGATTTTCTATTTAATAGATCATAACGGCCAGATGCCTTTTCATTGATAATCGAGATGACCTTGGAAAGGGTGTAATTATAAGGTAACTCTAATAACGGCAATCCATGCTGATTGGCAATATCGATCATGTTTTGAGGCGTCTTTTGTAAATAGCGTCTCATTTTAATAACAAGGCCTGCACAATTGATTTTAGAGATTTCTTGGATAATTTTATTTTGTAAGGCTTCGTCATCTTGGAAGATGTAACCAGTCGTTAACAGTAATTCATTCGGTGTCAGCCAATCAAATGCATCGGGATTTTCGATAATATTCACAAGTGCAATTTCATTGTGAATTCCTTGCTCTCCAGCAACAATTTTAATTCCTTCAAGTGCCTTTATCTCTAATATATCTTTAATTGTTAGCAAATGATTTCACTCCTTCGCCATAATCTTATCACAAAACATTGTACATATTGCCTAAATGATCTTCATTCTTTTTGGTTTTGCTAAACAATGATATCTACGGCATAAGAGAATAAAATAAAGCTTGTAAGACGGAAATGTGAAAGTAGTAACATTCTCGCGGTTTATTTCTTTTTAGTTGAAATGAACAATAGGTCAGAGAAATGGAGGAATGAAATTGGTAGATATGAATGTGGTCTCAGAATTTTTAACTGCAGCTGAAGCAGGTGATAATAACGCTCTGAAAGGTTATTTACAACAAGGTGTGGATATTAATTCTCAAAATAAGCGCAAACGTACAGCAATTTTACTTGCTGCGATGAATGATCAATTAGAAACAGTAAAATTTTTAATTCAGGAAGGGGCAGATATTGACCTTCAAGATCAAATTTGTTTAAACCCATTTTTGTATGGATGTATAAATGGAAAGTTAGAGCTTGTGAAAATAATGCTACAAGCAAACACAGATTTAGAGCGTTTAACACGCTTTGGCGGTGTAGGGATTCATCCAGCAAGTGAGAAGGGCTTTGTTGAGGTAGTTCGTGAACTTGTAACGACTACAGACATCAATGTCAACCATACAAATATTTGTGGATGGACACCATTGATTGAAGCCATTCTCCTCAATGATGGGGGAGAAAAGCAACAAGAAATAGTTCGTCTATTAGTAGAACATGGAGCAGATACACAATTAGTGGATCAATATGGTGTGACACCATTAACAATGGCTAAAGAAAAAGGATTTACTGAAATTGAAAAAATTCTACTAGAAGCAGGAGCGAAATAGTAGTACTCCTACGACATAAAGAGGTGTACATATGATACATGCCAAATTAGGTGATGATTATTTCCTGCAGCGAATAGTGGCGACGTTTACGGGAACGGTTCATAGCGTGTTTAAACATGCCTTAAATATACGGAGTGATGGTAATGATGAAATTTTTACACTTGCTACGAAGGCAATGGATCGGGCACCCAATACACTTGTCATTGATCTTGATACATTGGATCACCTGGGCATTCAGCAACATGACAGGGTATCGGTTCGCCATAATCAACTATTAATAGAAGAAAAATTAATAATAGCGATCCCAACCGCCTCTCGTTGGCAATGTCAGCTACCTATTTATCCAGCAAATTGTACACGCTTAAAAATGAATATGATCCGTGTAAAACAATTCATTGATTTACATGGGAAAGGCGGCGGCATAAAACGTAATGATTCTCCCGTCAGTGAATTTGAAGCTGAGACATCGAGATTATTACAGCAGCGTACAACTTTACTTTATGAGGAAATATTGAATCAACGTTTGGATCGTTTTCAGGCATATGCTGCTGATTTAGTAGGCTTGGGGCCAGGGCTAACACCATCAGGGGATGATTTTTTAGTAGGCTTATTTGCTATCATTCACTTACAAAATAGCCCGTGTTCTATGTATAAACCTTTGTGTGAAAGCGTCATCAAAGTGATTCAGCCTTTGACCAATGAGATTAGCTTTACAACATTGAAGAAGGCAGCATATGGACAAGTAAGGGAGTCCATCTGTTCATTCATACATGCCATTTTATATGGCACAGAAGTGGAATCCATTGAGGCTCTGAGAAAGGTGCTTGCTATTGGCTCCTCCTCAGGAACAGATATTGCCTTAGGGCTGATAAGTGGCTTAGAAGCCAATATAAAATTAGGAGGATAATGATGAGTATTAAAGTCGTAATTAAGCGCAACACATATTTTGATTCAGTGTCATTGATGTCACTATCTACAAAAGCGAATCAAATTGAAGGCGTCGAGCAAGCAATTATTGGTATGGGTACGGAGATGAACAAAGGAGTCATTCGTAACGTTGGTTTGATGACGCCAGAAGTGGAGGAAGCAACAGCAGGGGACTTAATGATTATTGTTAAAACTGCTAATGCGGATCAAACAGAAAGCGCTTACCTAGCAGTGGAAGAATTACTAACAAATAAAGATAAAGCACAAGCAAAAAGTGATATTAAATATGCAACGATTGATTCGGCTGCACAAGGAATTCCTGATGCAAACTTTGCGGTCATTTCTGTCAATGGGGCATTTGCCGTTCGCGAAGCACGCAAAGCACTTGAAAATGATCTACACGTGATGCTGTTCAGTGATAATGTGAGCGTTGAAGACGAAGTAGAATTAAAAACTTTAGCACATGAAAAAGGCTTATTAATGATGGGACCAGACTGTGGTACCGCTATTATTGGTAATACAGGACTTTGCTTTGCAAACGCTGTAAGAAAAGGCAATATCGGTATCGTAGCGGCATCTGGTACAGGTAGCCAAGAAGTAAGTGTTCGCATTCATGACTTCGGTGGTGGTATCACACAACTGATCGGTACTGGCGGAAGAGATTTAAGTAAAGAAGTGGGCGGTATGATGATGCTTGATGGTATCAAAGCACTAGATGCCGATGAAGCGACTAAAGTGATTGTACTTGTATCGAAGCCACCTGAAGCAAGTGTTGAGAAAAAAGTACTCGCACAAATTAAAGAATGCAGCAAACCGGTAGTGGTTTATTTTATAGGTGGTAATGAAGAGGCTGTAGTGGCAGCTGGTGGACAATTTGCTAAAACATCGAAAGAAGCAGCCTTAAAGGCAGTCTTACTAGCAGGTATTGATGAAGCTGGTATTAACAAACGTGCGCTTAACATTCCATTAGTTGAAGAGGTTCGTGCAAAATTAGCGCCAGAGCAAAAATACATTCGTGGGTTATTCTGTGGCGGTACGCTTTGTGATGAATCTATGTATCTAGCTATGGAAAAATTAGATAATATTTACAGTAACATCCAAAAGAATCCTGATTTCTTATTGAAAGATATCAATGTGAGTCAGGAACATACATTCATTGACTTCGGTGATGATGATTTTACAAATGGTAAACCACATCCAATGATCGATCCGTCTTCTCGCATTGAGCGCTTCTTACAAGAAGCAAAAGATCCGACAGTTGGTGTCATTGTGATGGACTTCGTATTAGGCTTTGGCTCTCACGAAGACCCAGTGGGTGTTATGCTTCCAGCCATCATTGAAGCTAAACAATTTGCTGAAAAAGAAGGTAGACATTTAGAGATCATTGGGTATGTCCTTGGAACAGACTTAGATACGCCAAACATAGATGAGCAAGTGGAAAAATTAGTCGATGCAGGTGTTACACATGCAAGCAGTAGTACAAATGCAGGATTACTTGCTAGAGAAATGGTGTTGAAAGGAGAAAATCATGAGTAAGATTAATGAACTTTTCACAAGTAAAATTAACGTAATTAACGTAGGTATTGAACTTTTTAAGGATGATATATTAGCACAAAATGCAAGTGCTACACACCTAGAGTGGTCACCACCGGGTGGAGGTAAGCCAGAAATTATTGCAGCACTAAACAAAATCGATAAAGCAGAACTTGCTGAAAAAATCGAAGCAGCAAATCGTCTTGCAGTGGAAAAAATTGTGAACTCTCAACCAGTGCTGATTGGTTTCGATCAAGCCATCAATGTTGTACCCGGCATGACGAAAAAAACAATTTTACACGCAGGACCACCCATTACTTGGGAAGATATGAATGGCCCAATGAAGGGCGCTGTGATGGGTGCTCTTGTATTCGAAGGATTAGCGAAAGATTTAGAAGAAGCAGCAGAGGTAGCGGCGTCTGGAGATATTACATTCTCACCTTGCCATGAGCATAATGCAGTTGGTTCAATGGCTGGGGTAACATCTGCTTCGATGTTTATGCACATCGTTGAAAATAAAACGTATGGCAATATCGCCTATACAAATTTAAGTGAGCAAATGGCAAAAATC
This sequence comes from Lysinibacillus sp. UBA5994, assembly GCF_002429725.1. Taxonomy (NCBI): domain Bacteria; kingdom Bacillati; phylum Bacillota; class Bacilli; order Caryophanales; family Bacillaceae; genus Lysinibacillus; species Lysinibacillus sp. UBA5994. The sequence goes on from NZ_DJAU01000042.1 coordinate 26,177, forward strand.
TTGCGTATGGGTGCCAACGATGACAGCGTTGTCGAGCGATTAATATGGATGCGTGATGTGTTAGGACCAATTTTACGTGATGCAATGAAATTAAATAAAGACGGCATCGATCTACGATTAATGCTTGCACAAGCGCTCCACATGGGTGACGAATGTCATAACCGTAATAATGCAGGTACAAGCTTATTAATTCAAGCATTGACACCATATATCTTAGAAACAGATTATCCTGTTGAACAGAAGCGAGCAGTATTTGATTTCGTGGCAAGTAGTGATTATTTCTCAGGTCCTACATGGATGGCATGCTGTAAATGTGCATTAGATGCTGCACATGGAATCGAATATAGTACTGTCGTGACAACAATGGCACGTAACGGTGTAGAATTTGGTGTTCGTATTAGTGGCATGCCAGGTAATACATGGTTTACTGGCCCAGCACAAAAAGTAATCGGACCGATGTTTGCTGGCTACAAACCAGAGGATTCAGGTCTTGATATAGGGGATAGTGCTATTACAGAAACTTACGGTATTGGTGGTTTCGCAATGGCTACTGCACCAGCAATCGTTGCTTTAGTAGGTGGAACAGTGGATGAAGCAATTGGTTATTCTCGTAAAATGAAAGAAATTACGACGACAGAAAACCAAAATATTACCATTCCATTATTAAACTTCATGGGAATTCCTACTGGTATTGATATTCGCAAAGTCATCCAATCAGGTATTCTTCCAATTATTAATACAGCTATCGCACATAAAGAGGCTGGAATCGGTATGATTGGTGCTGGTATTACAAATCCTCCAATGGAAGCTTTTGAAAAAGCATTAATTACAATTAGTGAGAAGTGGGCTTAAACCCACTTCCTATAAGTAGGAGGAGCTTTCTATGGAACACGCAAAAATTGACCAGTCCAATCAAGATTATAGAGCACTTGGCTATTCGGAAGAACTTTTACCAAAAGGGCCTCAGGAAAGAGACTGGGGAATCTTTAACTACATTACCGTGTGGATGGGCGCAGTTCACAATATTATGTCTTATATGACGGTTGCAGGGTTTTTTGTCTTAGGATTATCAGTTAATCAAGTTTTCTTAGCCATTATGCTTTCAGCAGCAATCGTCTCAGCAGGCTATTGCTTAAATGGATATTCCGCCTCTAAATATGGCATTCCGTTTGCCATATTACTAAGAGATTCATTTGGAGTAAAAGGCTCTATTATTCCGGCGTTATGTCGAGGGTTGATTGCTGGGGTTGTATTCTTTGGTACGACGACCGTTGTGGGCGCTCAATCCCTTAATGTATTATTTGCAAGATTCATTCCGAACTATATGTCTATTGGTGGAGACTTCACTATTTTTGGCTTAGATGTTCCGACTATGATTTCTTATATTATTTTATGGGTAATTACAGTTTTACTTTTTTTAGGTGGCATGGATATGCTAACAGTCTTCGGTAAATACTCATCACCAATTGTTTATATTTTCATTATTGGCGCAGCGATTTGGGCAATTAATATTGCTGGAGGAATTGGACCAATTTTAGAATATAAGCCTTCTACAACGATGGAAAGTCCATTGGTTTTTATTGCATGTGTTAGCGCATTGGTGTCTAACTGGGCTGGTCCAATTGTAAATATTGCAGATTTTACGCATAGAGCTAAATCGCCAAAAGCAATGATCTATGGCTTATCCATCGGTATGATCGGCTCGTATCTATTATTTGCGATTACTTGTATTAGTTTAATAGCAGGGACAGAAATTGCTTTTGGGCAACCAATTTTTAATATTGTAGATGCTATTGATAAAATTCAAAATCCCTTTTCAGTGATTGTATTAATTTTAGCGTTAAATGTAGGCGCAACAGCTTTTGTAGTTTTTGGTAATTTATTACCATCTGGATTACAAATGACAACTTTATTCCCTAAAGTATTTACGGTCAAAACAGCAGGTATTTTAACAGCGATTATTGGCACAGTCATTTTGCCTTGGAAACTAGTATCGAGTACAGAAACGTTATTTTTCTTTTATAGTTTTATAGGCTCTATGTTTGGACCGATTGCAGGTATTATGTTGTCTAGCTTCTTTATCGAGCGTAAAAGACGTTTAGATTTATCTATGATTTATGTGGAAGAAGGTCATAATGGAGCTTATAAATCTGGCTATAACATCGTAGCATGTATCGTTCTATTAATAAGCTTCCTCTTACCAATGTCAGGTGCTTTCCTGAAAAGTGTGCCGTTTTTAGTACAGCTAAATAACTTTGCTTTCTTTAGCGGACTGATCGTGTCATTCATTTTATATACGCTGTTATATAAATTTAATCAGCAAAATGTTCAAAATAGTGTAGAAAAAGAAGTAGGGGTGTAGTTGTGAATAAATTAGTAATTGTAGCAATCGGCGGTAACTCGTTGGTAAAGGATAGTGGAAGTGAATCTATTCAAAGTCAGCAAGAGGCAGTTGCTCAAACTGTCGAGCATATCGCGGATATGATTCAGGAAGGTTATAAAGTGGTTGTCACACACGGCAATGGTCCACAAGTTGGTTTCACTTTACAACGAAGTGAAATTGCTAATGAAGTATCAGGCATGCCAGCAATTCCGTTAGTAAACTGTGTGGCTGACACACAAGGTGGAATTGGCTATTTAATTCAACAAGCATTAATTAACGAACTGACTAAACGTCAAATTAATAAAAAGGTAGTCAGTGTGATTACACAAGTTGAAATCAATGAACATGATCCCAACTTTATTAACCCTACAAAGCCAGTTGGTTCATTCTTTACAAAGGAGCAAGCGGAGGCGATGCTAGTAGAGCATCCAGATTGGAAAATGGTAGAGGATTCTGGCCGTGGCTACCGTCGCGTTGTGCCTTCACCAAAACCAATCGATATCGTGGAAAAAGAGGCGATTAAATCATTAATTGATAATGATTATGTCGTGATCGCTGTAGGCGGTGGTGGAATTCCAGTTGTGAAAAAAGAAAACAATGTCTATGAGGGTGTAGATGCAGTCATTGACAAAGACTTTGCAACAAGTCTATTAGCGGCACAAGTAAATGCGGATTCATTAATTATTACAACGGGTGTTCCGCGTGTGTTTATTAACTTTGGAAAACCTGAACAACAAGCACTTGAAGAAATTACTGTTGAGGAAACAAAGCAGCATGTTCAAGATAATCAGTTCCCGCCAGGAAGTATGCTACCAAAAATCGAAGCAAGCTTAAGCTTCTTAGAAAATGGTGGTCATCGAGTAATTATTACAAACCCTGAAAGTCTGAAAGAAGCGATCAATAATCAGGCTGGTACTCATATTATTAACTAGGAGGAATCACGGTATGGATTATATTCAACTAGCTGTTGACAAAACAAAAGAAGGCATCGATCAAAATATTGGTGGACCATTTGGTGCAACCATTGTAAGAGGTGATGAAATCATCGCTGTTGTTGGCAATACAATGATGCGTGATACAGACATCACTGCACATGCAGAAATAGTAGCCATTCGTGAAGCCTCTAAAAAGCTTGGCACAATGGATTTATCCGATTGTGTCATCTACGCTACTTGCGAACCATGTCCAATGTGTGTGGGCGCTATTATTTGGTCGGGTATTAAAGAAGTTCATTATTGTAATACAGCAGAAGATGCTCATGTACATGGCTTCTCTGATATGCATCTACGTGATTACTTAACGGGTAAAGATAAAAGTGTCCTGAGCATGCAAAAAATTGAAACGACTGAAGAATGTGATGCTTTGTTCCATCATTTCAATGACAAAATGGCTAATAGTAAATAGATTAGAGCAGTCATATACTGCTTAAGTCTTTCCAGTGAATTAGAGTAGGGATCTCGTTATGGAGAATCCCTTTTCTAATTTTCAACCAAAAAGGTGTAAAATAGATACTATACAAGCGTACATTTGGTCTGATTTTCATCTTCGTAATTCTTCAAAAGGAGCTGTTTACATGATCTATAAAGAACGTTATCAACAATTACTAGATAAAATGAATCAATATAATTCAGGCGAAAAAGGGATTACGAGAGTTGCCTATACGAATGAAGAACAGGCTTGTTTACATGCCTTTATTCGTTTATGTAAAGATGAAAATCTTCAAATTCATATTGACCATTGTGGAAATCTTATTGCTCGAAGAGAAGGCAGTGTGCCAGGATTGCAGCCTGTTGTCATGGGATCTCATTTAGATACTGTCTATCAAGGCGGTAAATATGATGGCGTTGTAGGGGTAACCGCTGCCCTTGAGGTCATCAAGCGATTAAACGAGCGATCTATTGTGACAGAGCATCCAATTGAAATTATCGCCTTTGCCTGTGAGGAGTCTTCAAGATTTGGTGTGTCAACAGTAGGCAGTAAAGCAATGGCAGGATTAATTGATAAAGAAAAGTATCGCCATTTAGTCGATCGAGATGGTATTACGATGGAGCAGGCTTTTGCTCATTGTGGACTTGATTTTAGTAGTGTTGATCAAGCGACAAGAGTAGAGGAAGGATTCCATGCCTTTTTCGAATTGCATATTGAACAGGGACCACTGCTAATTAACTATGAAAAGAAAATTGGTATTGTCACAGGGGTAGCAGCGCCAGTTCGCTTATTAATGAAGTTAAATGGAAAAGCGTCCCATTCAGGCACGACTCCAATGAATATGAGAAAGGACGCTCTTTTAGGAGCATCCGAATTGGCATTAGAATTAGAAAAAGCGGCGATAGCAGAGCAGGAGTTTGGCACTGTGGCAACTGTTGGAATACTAGAGGTTGTGGCAGGCTCGATGAACGTAGTTCCAGGTGAAGTGGAGTTAACTGTAGATATCCGATCATCCTCTGTGGAATCGAGAGAACGTGTGCTTCAGCATTTTTATACGGTTATTGCAAACGTTCAAAAAAAGAGGCAGCTTGCGATTGAATACAATGTCATTAGCTCAGAGGATCCTGTCCTGCTTTCTCCAAAGCTAATGCAAGATTTAGAAACAATTTGTGTAGAGAAGAAACTATCCTATCAATATATGCAAAGTGGAGCAGGTCACGATTCTATGAATATGACAAGGCTCGGACCAGTTGGCCTTATTTTTATTCCTTCAGTGGATGGTTTAAGTCACCATCCAGATGAACATACGGAGCTTGAAGATATATTAATAGGAATCGATGTTTTAGAGGCAGTTGTGCTAAGATATGCTTCAGTCAGCTAATTAGCAATCATCAGTTGAAGACGCTACATGTATGGCCAGTGTCATCCCGTGAAGGCAATACAACAAAGGCACAAAATCGATTCCATCATTAAAAGACGACCTTCCTTGTTAGAAAGTCGTCTTTTTCATGTGAATATGATGCATTTGCGGTTGCTTTTGGTTTCCAATTTTTAGTTGAATCAGAATCATCACAAGGACGATGATGATCATGCCAATAATAGCAGTTGTAAAATTGCCTGTGAAATCTCGAACAAGACCGACAAAGAAGGGGCCCAATGCAGCAAATACAAAGCCAACTGATTGTGTCATAGCAGCTAAGAAGCTAGCCTCGTGAATATCTTTGGCCTCATCAATTGGTAATGTTAGCCCTAATGAGAAAAGACCACCTGCACCAAGGCCAATCAGAATACTGCTCAGCCAAGGATTATAAGAAAACAGTAGCATCAATAATCCAATTAATTCTAATGATGAACTACCTACTAGCCATACGGCTCGATGCTGAAAACGGTTATTTAATATAGGCACTAAAAATGTAGCTGGCATTTGGGCAATTGTTAATAGTGTCAGCATCATTCCAGCGTCGTGTTTGCTATAGCCTAAATTTTCTGCGATGGGAGGTAACCAAGCCATGATGGTATAAAACATGAAGGCCATTAAACCAAAAAAGCCTGTTAAAAGCCAAGCCTTTTGATTCATTAACATTTGCTTCACACTGTTGCTCTTACTAGGTGAATTTGTGACTGATGCAGTAACTGCTTTTTGTTCAATTGGCTTCCACCAAAAGAATAAAGCGATTAAAGCAAGAATAGCCCAGGAGGCAGAAGAAGCTTGCCATGAATGAAAAAAATTGCTTAGTGGAATAGAAAGCCCAGAGCCAAGTGCAGCTCCTACTACAAGTGCTAGCGAGTAAATCCCCACTACACGGGAAGGGTTCGCAAATTTCTCCTTAATATAGCCCGATAACAGTGGTCCTACGATGGCAATGCCAATGCCTGATAACAAAGCTGTTACTAGCATGACCCAGGCAGTATTAGCAAAATATCTGGTAGCTGTTGCTAGTCCAATAAGAATAAGAGCGTAAGCGATAGTTCGCTCGATGCTCCAACGATTAGCTAGTTTGATTGCGAAAGGTGCAAATAAGCCCATACATAGCACAGCTAAAGAAGTTAGCAAACTAGCAGTAGCTGCGCTCATATGTAAAGTCTGGCGAATAGTTCCTAACAAGGGGGACACCGAAGTAATGACAGGCCGTAAATTAAAAGAAGCTAAAATAATGGCAATAATTGGTGCGATTTTGTGTTTTATATTCATTGTCTTTCCTCTCCGTCCTATCAAATAAATAGTAAGCCTAAATTGAAGTCTATCTGAATTAGAATGATTGAACAATACTATTATTACTATTACAATGATAGTTAGAAACTATGATAGGGCGTGGTCTATGTGGAAATACGGCATCTGCATTATTTTATGGCAGTCTATGAGGAGCTACATTTTACAAAAGCTGCTGAGAAACTTGGCATCTCTCAGCCAACGTTAAGCCAGCAAATACGTGTGCTGGAGGATGAGCTAGGAATGCCATTGTTCGATCGTATTGGCAAAAAAATTGTTGTGACTGAGGCAGGCTCTCTTTTGTTTAGCTATACAACAGAGGTATTTAATACATTACAAAATGTCAAAGATTCGATTAAAGATTTACAGGGGCTACAAGGGGGACAAATAAGTATTGGCATCATGCCATCTGATCTTGATTATCGGATTACACAGCTTGTTATTGATTTCCACCAAAAATTTCCAAAGGTAAAATTAAAGATACTTGCTTCCATCGATATTATGCGGCAGGTTCTCGAAAATGAAGTGGATATCGGTATTGGGACGAATGTAGAATCAGATGATCGATTGGTCATTATTCCTTTATGTAGAGAGGAATATGTACTGACCGTTTCAAAGGAGCATCCATTGGCACAGCAAACAGTGATCCCAATTGCTGAATTAGAAGGACTTCCTATGGTGATGTATCCAGAAGGTTTTCTTGGTAGAGAGATAGTAGAAGAGGCTGTAAAAAAGCATGGTTTTCACATTCATTCTATTCTTGAAACAAGCTCTGTCACGTCCATTATGAATCTCGTTCGAGCCAATATTGGTGTAACGGTGCAACCCTATCCTTTGCTCCAACAAATGAATGATCCTAGTTTGTGTAGTATACGAATTTCAAATGGTGCTCCAAGCCGAAGCCTATCCATTATTTTCCGCGTAGATCGCTATGTTAGTCAGGCAACTACTGCTATGATTGAGCAAATTAAACATTACTTTAAAAGCAAATAGGGTTAACAAAAAGGAAGATATAAAAATATGTTCCTTTTTTTGGAGAGTTCACATATACTATTTATAAACCGACAGTCAGTCTAATTTGTAGGGCAAGTCCTAGAAGCTTGTGCCTACAATTTTTTAACATATCAAATGACCGACTGTCGGTCTAAAAATAATAAGGGGTGTTTTTTATATGGAAATGCTAGTCAAAGAAAAAGGCTTTTCGAAAGATTTTATCATTATGGTAGCTGGGCAGATTATTTCTATTTTAGGCTCTGCGCTTTTAAGATTTGCTCTTTCACTTTTTGTTTTAGATATAACAGGACGGGCAGATCTTTTTGCTGTGCTTTTCGCTATTTCAAGCCTTCCTGTTTTACTTACACCATTTGGTGGCGCTATAGCAGATCGTTTTAATCGGCGAAATTTAATGGTCCTATTTGATTTTATCAGTAGTGGCATTGTATTGATTTTTTTTATTGTATTACTAACAGACAATCATTCTGTGCTATGGATTGGGTTGGTTATGGTGCTTCTTTCATTCATTAGTGCCATGTACACGCCAGCTGTAATGGCTAGTATTCCGCTATTAGTTAGCGAACAAAAGCTTGAGCAGGCTAATGGGATCGTCAATGGGGTCCAGGCATTAGCAGGAGTGACAGCACCTGTGCTAGGGGGGATAGTATATGGAATGCTTGGCCTCAAACTTCTCGTCATAGTTAGTGGTTTATTATTTTTCTTTACGGCTATTGTAGAAATGTTTATGACAATCCCATTTGTGAAACGTAGCTATGATGGTCATTTAATGCCGACCTTAATCAAAGACATGAAAGAAGGTTTTACTTATGTGGTGAAGCAAACTTTTATTTTAAAATGTACGCTACTTGCTGCTTTATTGAATTTACTATTGACCCCACTTTTTATCGTTGGTGTGCCTATTATTCTTCGTGTCACGATGAAAAGTAGTGATACATTGTATGGAATAGGAATGGGGATTATTGATTTTGCGACGATTTTAGGCGCGTTAACGATGGGGTACTTTGCAAAAAAGCTGCGTATTCACACCCTCTATATTTGGGTATTGATGTCAGCCTTTTTGGTAATTCCCATGGCTATGTCTGTGCTCCCTCGCGCCCTTCAAATTGGCTATTATCCATCGTATAGCTTATTTATTGGTTGTGCTCTTATCATTGCGATGATGATGACGATTATCTCCATTTACGTAATGACCCTTGTCCAAAAAGAAACACCAAATGAACAATTAGGGAAAGTCATGGCAATTATGATGGCAGTATCACAGTGTATGGCACCACTTGGGCAGATGGGGTATGGGTTGCTATTTGAGTTCTTTCAAGCCAACATCTATATACCAGTCTTTATAATCTCTGTGTGTGTATTATTATTAGCTTTCGTAACGAAAAGAATATGGCGATTGGAGGTCAAATAAATTGCTAGAACAAAGAAAACCACCTTTTCATTGGTAGTTTTCTTTGTAAAGCGATACTTAGCTAAAATCTTCGGGTTCTTTGACGAGGCCTATGCCTGCTCGTAGGAGTATTGGAAGGAAGGGTTGGAAACAGTAGCGTTGGCATATGTTGTGTATTATCTCCTATATGAATAGTAATGGATTCTTCTTCTTGAGGTGAGACTACCTTTTCTTCCTCAAGTTCTGAGTGTTCTACCTCATTTAATAGTGGAGCTGAAGATTCACTATGATGGGTAGTACTTGTAGGATTTGTAGGATTTGTGGGAGCTGTTGATTCTTGATGTGTTACAGGATGTTCTACTGCTGCATGAGGCTGCTGAACAGCATGGACGTCTTTCATAACGAGAATGGGTCGCATCATATCATGATCCTCATGCTCAAGGAAATGACAATGCCACATATAATTCCCGACATGATCTTTCCAATGCATAATAATTTTTGTCACCTTTCCAGCGTCAGCCTTCACCGTGTCCTTCCAACCTCGCTCATAGTCTCTTGGTTCTTCAGGCGGCCCTGTAAATTGTACGATGCCTTCATTTTGATAGATTTCTAAATCAAACGGCCTTCGTTCCAGAATTTTAAATTGAATGAGGTGCAGGTGAATAGGATGGATAAAGGGTGTAGCATTAATAAAGTTCCAGATTTCCACACTATCTAAAGAAGGTTTTTCCGTTGCTGGATCATGGTACATTCGATCATTTAACAGCAACATAGGTCGACCAAACTCATCGGTAGTCGCCGTCAATGGTAGTTGTCTTTCAATATGTGCATGGTGTGGATGTAGATCCATAGAAACGGCAAGTCTTTCTGGAATCTCACTTGTATCTTCACATTTCAAAGGTAAAGTTACTCGAAACTGCATAATCACGTTTGTGTGTTCATCACTGAAATCGGTATCAGTATTAAGTAAGGTAATCTCCTGTCCAGCACAGCTTGAAAAATCGATAATGACATCCGTGCGTTCAGCTGGCAGCAACTCGACAGATTGGATAAGTTGTGGTGCTGATAAGAAACCGCCATCTGTACCAATTTGAAACATTGGTTGATCATTGGAAAGACTGATGACATAGCCTCGTCGATTAGAGCCATTTAGTAAACGAAATCTATATTTACGTGGCTCAACATCTAAAAAAGGCCATAGTTTTCCGTTAACCACTATCGTATTGCCAACAAAGCCTGGTGTGATAGAGGGATGAACAGGCACGGGAAAGGGTGGTTCGTCAGGATAAAACAATGAGCCATCCTCATTAAACGTTTTATCTTGAATTAAAATCGGATATTCATAGTCTCCACATGGTAAATTAGAGCGTTCCTCAAGGGCATCCCTCAGTAAATAAAAGCCTGCTAATCCTGCATATACATTTAAACGTGTTAAAGCCATGGCATGGTCATGATACCACATGGTAGTGCCAGGTTGATGATTCGTATATTCATGTATTTCCTTATTAAACTTTGGACCAGTATGCCGATAGTCTCTTGTGTACCATGCTTCAGGATGGCCATCACTCTGCCAATCCACATTGGCACCATGTAAGTGAGTAACTGTTCTTACTTCTTGTGAATCGTTTGCAGCATGAAGCGTAAAATCTACTGGTAAAAAGTGCTGTAAGGGCAGCTGGTTTTTGTATTTCACATAGATAGTTTTATCTTTAGAAGCTTCTATGGTTGGCCCTGGGTAAAGCCCATTGTAGCCCCAAATTAATGAGTTTGGAAAATGCTTATGAAAACGATGCTGGCCCTCCATCATGACCAATTCGTAATAATCATTCTTCTGTTGCCCTCTGCTGTATTTTGGTTTAGCAATCATTGGTTTTGGAAGTTCATCTACAAATTTTGGAATCGTTGCTGGATCAGAAGGGTTAATTTGCATACTCACAACATCACGTCCCTTTTCGATACTAAAAAAGCTAATTAACTCATCATATGGGTAAAAACAACAGGTAACGAGGACAAAAATGGAGAAAAATGTGTAAAGACATAAAAAAATTACCTACATATTATGATGGGATAAGATGATTCACTTTCAAGCAAACAGATGTAAGATTTTAAAACAATCATCACAAAAGATTTTTGCGTTGTAGGTAATAGTTGGTATCATACGAAAAAGGCGGACTAAGTGAATACATATGTCTTATAATTGAGAAAGCACAAAGTAAACTGGATGATATGGGGTATGGAGAAGTGGTGAGACGGTGGAATTAACATTAGAAGAATTAAATAAAACGATAATGGAGATGCGCACAAAGGGGTATTTAACGAAAGCACTAAAGCTTGCTGATCAAGGTCTTTTAGTCGCATTAGAGAGCAATAACTATCCATATGTCATGGATTTGTACTATCAAAAAATATTAGTTCATCATTCTTTAGGTGACACATTAAGCATGGTTAATCTTATTCATGATTATGAGGCCATTTGTCAAAATTATGGTACGACAAAAGATTTAATGCATTATCATTTAGTAATGTCATTAATCTATGATTTAGTTGGCATCCGTGAAAAAACGGTGGAGATGACGAAAAAATCTATCGCCTATGCACAGGAGCTTCAAGATCCTGTCATGCTTGTTCGCTGTCATAATAATCTGTGCTATTTAGAGGTAGAGAAGGGCTGTACAAAGGAAGCACTTCAAGCAGGGCTATTAGCTAGAGAATATAATAAATCTCTTGCTAGAACAATGCCTGATCTAGCAAAATTACATGATATTCGTATTAATAATAATTTAGCAGATGTGTATATTTTAGAAGGGGATTTTAAAAAGGGGAAGGCATTGCTGGACAGTACGTTATCCTCTACTATTATTCATCATCATAAACGAGAAAAAGTAGCGGCATTGTTTGGCTACGGTTTTTTATTTGAAAAACAGCAAAAGCTTGAAGAAGCTGTATTTTATTATAAACAAGCCATAGATCTTGCCCGATCTTATGGAGATAAGCCAATTACAAAAAAAGTGATGCGCTTACTGTTAAATGTATTGTATCAATTGGATTGGCGAGATGAAATTTTTGATGTACAGCGTGAATATATTGATCTCTCGGAAAAAATGAGTGTTGCAAATTTATTACAACAAGTAATGAACTTAGAATTTAAGCGTCAAAAGGAAAAGCTTGAGAAAAAAGCACATTATGATCCATTAACAGGCGTTTTAAATCGACATTTTTTAGACTATGAGCTACAGGAATGGCTCAATGCAGCCGAAATAACGCAATCCTATGTATGTATTACGGTTTTGGATGTCGATTATTTTAAACTATTTAACGACACGCATGGTCATTTATTTGGAGATATGATTTTACAGCTTTTAGCTAACAGCTTGAAGGATTTTTTACAGGATGAAGATGTGGAAATTATTCGTTATGGCGGAGATGAATTCATCCTTTGTTTTAGGCATTCTCAGAAGGACTATATCAAAACATTGGTCCATAACACACATGCCTATTTGCTCTCACTAAAGCTCGAACAGGAACAGCAAAGTTATCCCTTAAGGGTCAGTATGGGTGCTTGCGTGAATAATCAGAAAAACTATCAATACAAGGAGCTATTTGAGCAAGCAGATAGCGGTTTATACCAAGCAAAGGCGAATGGCCGTGCTAGCTGTGTGCTATACGAATTATCATAATGACAGGTTCCTATTTACATAGTTAAATAGGAATTTTTCTTGTGATAGGACCATGTTTTTTATGCCCAAAACGAGGCTTCTATGAGGTGAAATGAAATTTACTGTAGTCATTGTTTGAAAACGTTGTTCTAGCAACGTACAATATATGAAATTAAGAAACACGACAGCACAAAATTGTTGTATAATGTTGTGGTATGAGGAAAGAAAGCAGGTTGACAAAATGGAAAGCAAAATGAATGGTTACACAGTTATAGACACACACATGCATCAGCTATGTGTTATGCCAAAACAGCTCGATGTGAAACATAAGGTGAATAGATGAAAAACTGGTTAATTTTCATTTCTGTCTTTATTGTTTCGTTGTCACTTGTCATTAGTATTTTAGTACTCTGGAAAGCCNNAGACGAATACGGTGATAAAAAAGCTGTCTTTGTTCCGACGAATCTAGACGAGGATTCCATTCAGGAAGTGATATTAGAAGATGGTATTACGGAAAAGCAAGCATTATCGGTTTTTAAAAATGAAGGAAATGTACAAAAAGTCCTCCACATGAAATTAGGCTATGAGGAGCCTGGCGCAGTTTGGGAAATTACATATCTGAACGACCACGACCAGCTCAACTATGTCTATATTCTGTTTAAGGATGGCGACTGGTGGAAGCGCATTACGAATTTATAAGAGGAGTAGATCCCGAATGAAAAATTTATTAGCAACACGTGTAAAAACTTTAACACCATCTTCAACATTAGCGATTACTGCAAAAGCAAAAGCATTGAAAGAGCAAGGTATTGATGTGATTGGTCTTGGAGCTGGTGAACCAGACTTTAATACACCTCAAAATATTTTAAATGCTGCCATTGATTCAATGGAGAAAGGGTATACAAAATATACACCTGCTGGCGGACTTCCAGTTCTGAAAAAAGCCATTATTGATAAGCTTCAACGCGACAATAACCTTACCTATCAGCCAAATGAAATCATTGTTGGTGTAGGGGCAAAGCATATTTTATACACGCTATTCCAAGTGATTTTAAATGAAGGCGACGAGGTTATTATTCCAATCCCTTATTGGGTGTCTTATCCAGAACAAGTGAAATTAGCTGGCGGCGTACCAGTTTATGTTGAAGGTACACGTGAACAAAGCTATAAAATTACAGCGGATCAACTGAGAGCAGCTGTGACAGACAAGACAAAAGCAGTGATTATTAATTCTCCTAGTAACCCATCAGGCATGATTTATTCTCGTGAAGAGCTTGCAGAACTTGCTGCTGTTGCAGAAGAAAAAGATATTTTAATCGTGTCAGATGAAATTTATGAGAAGCTTGTATACAATGGTATTGAGCATTTTTCAATTGCACAACTTTCTGATGCAGTGAAAGCACGTACAATCGTTGTTAATGGTGTGGCAAAATCTCACTCTATGACAGGCTGGCGTATTGGATATGCTGCAGGTGACACAGACATTATTAAAGCAATGACTGACCTTGCATCACACTCAACATCTAATGCGACAACAACAGCACAATATGCAACTGTGGAGGCGTATAATGGCTCTCAGGATGCGGTAGAGGAAATGCGTCAGGCATTTGAATCTCGTCTTGAAAAAATTTACCCACAGTTAAGTGCTATTCCTGGCTTCCATGTATTAAAGCCACAGGGTGCATTCTACCTATTACCAGACGTAGCAGAAGCTATGGCTCACACTGGCTATGATTCAGTAGATGCATTTGCTGCGGATATTTTAACAGAAGCAAACGTAGCAGTGATTCCAGGCTCTGGCTTCGGTACACCAACTACTATGCGATTATCTTATGCTACATCTTTAGACTTATTAGAAGAGGCAGTCCGTCGTATTGATACATTCGTAAAATCAAAATGGCAAGACTAATCCTTCTAGTCAACTTTGGAGGATTTCTATGAAAAAAATTATGATTAAAGATATGCCACAGCATATCGGTGAAACAGTCAAAATTGGCGCTTGGTTAGCCAATAAACGTTCAAGTGGAAAAATCGCGTTCCTACAGCTACGTGATGGCTCTGGCTTTGTACAGGGCGTTGTAGTGAAAGAAGAAGTAGGCGAAGAAATTTTTGCTACGGCAAAAGGGATGACGCAAGAAACTTCTATGTATGTGATTGGTGAGGTGAAAGCTGACGAACGTTCAAGCTTTGGCTGTGAGCTTGCTATAACTGGTATCGAGGTACTACATGCAGCAACAGATTTCCCAATCACACCAAAAGAACATGGTCCAGAATTTTTAATGGATAACCGTCATTTATGGCTGCGCTCTCGTAAACAACATGCCATTATGAAAATTCGTAATGAAATTATTCGCGCTACATACGAATTTTTCAATAACAACGGTTTTACAAAAATGGACCCACCAATTTTAACAGGTTCTGCGCCTGAAGGTACTTCAGAGCTGTTCCATACAAAATATTTTGATGAAGATGCTTATCTATCTCAATCTGGTCAGCTTTACATGGAAGCTGCTGCGATGGCTTTAGGAAAAGTCTTCTCATTCGGTCCAACTTTCCGTGCTGAAAAATCTAAGACTCGTCGTCATTTAATCGAGTTTTGGATGATTGAGCCTGAAATGGCATTCGTAGAATTTGAAGAAAATTTAGAAGTACAAGAGCAATATGTAGCGCACATCGTACAATCTGTACTTGCAAACTGCAAATTAGATCTAGAGCGACTTGGCCGTGATACATCAACACTTGAAAACATTAAAGCGCCATTCCCTCGAATTTCTTATGATGATGCGATTAAGCTTTTACACGAACAAGGCTTCGACGATATTGAGTGGGGCGATGATTTTGGTGCGCCTCATGAAACAGCGATTGCGAATTCATTTGACAAACCAGTATTTATTACTTGTTACCCAGTAGGCATTAAACCGTTCTATATGCAACCACACCCAGATCGCGATGATGTTGTATTATGTGCTGATTTAATTGCACCAGAGGGTTACGGAGAAATTATTGGTGGTTCAGAGCGAATCCATGACTACGATTTATTAAAATCACGTCTGGAAGAGCATAACCTATCATTAGATGCCTATGCTTGGTATTTAGAGCTTCGCAAACATGGCTCTGTCCCACATTCAGGTTTTGGTCTAGGGTTAGAGCGAACTGTAGCATGGATTTCAGGCACAGAGCATATCCGTGAAACAATTCCATTCCCACGTTTACTAAACCGCTTATATCCATAAGCTAATCAATTTAAAAGTCGCGTAGTGAAATATCTACGCGGCTTTTCTACTTACTTAAAGAAGGAGTCTGGAGAATAATGAACGTAAATAATCATCGACTCCGTACATGGACTGAGCAGAGAATGATTCCCATTCCACAGCTTTTTTTTCAGTTTTATAAGGAGTTAAACATGGAGGATGAAGAGGCACTGATTGTCATGCACTTATTGGCCTTTCATATGGAGGAGAATGACTTCCCAACACCTAATGATCTAAAAAATCGTCTCACAATGTCTGATAATGACATCACATCCCGTTTACAGCGATTAATGCAGAAGGGTTTTCTTGAAATTACACGAGATGTCGACGCGGGTGGTAAGCTATATGAAAAGTATTCCGTATACCCGCTATGGGAGCGCATTTTACAGATGATTGATATGAAAGAGCAGCAACAAACGGCAGTGACACTTCAGCAAGAAGAAGGGGAGATATTCCGTCTTTTTGAAGAGGAAATGGGGCGTCTTTTATCTCCTTTAGAACTTGAAAAAATTGGATGCTGGCTTGATGAGGACAAGCATAGTCCCGCACTCATCAAAGAGGCGCTAAAGGAGGCTGTCTTTGCTGGGAAATTGAGTATTCGCTATATTGATCGCATTTTATTAGAATGGAAAAAGAAAAATATTACGACACCACAAGCAGCACAAAAGCAAAGTGAACAGTTCCGTGAGAAACAGACATTTAACAGAGCACCAGCTCGAACAGTTCAACAAGAAACGCAATCAACGGGTAGAGTTCCTTTTTATAATTGGTTGGAAGAAAGAGAATAGGGGGCATCCAGTTTGTTAACGAAAAAACAGTGGGAGCATTGTCTAGAAGAAATGGATCGAATGTTTCCCGACGCACATTGTGAGCTCGTCCATGACAATGCTTTTGAGCTAACGATTGCCACATTATTATCTGCACAATGTACAGATGTACTAGTCAATAAAGTAACGAAAACCTTATTTCAAAAATATAAAACACCAGAAGATTATTTAGCTGTTTCCATAGAGGAATTGCAACAGGATATTCGCTCTATTGGCCTTTATCGCAATAAGGCGAAGAACATTCAGGCTCTATGTCAACGTTTACTAGATGAGTACGGTGGCGAAATCCCTGCAACACGTGAAGCATTGGTGACATTACCAGGCGTAGGACGAAAAACGGCCAATGTTGTGCTTTCAGTAGCCTTCGATATTCCAGCACTTGCAGTGGATACCCATGTGGAGCGAGTATCCAAACGCCTAGGGCTCTGTCGATGGAAAGATTCGGTGCTTGAAGTGGAAGAAACGATTATGAAGAAAACGCCAATGGACAAATGGTCAAAAACGCATCACCAATTAATTTTCTTTGGACGTTATCATTGTAAGGCACAAAATCCTGGATGTGGTACTTGCCCTTTACTCGACGATTGTCGTGAAGGGCAAAAGCGTTTAAAGAAAGGCATGGTGAAGGAAGCATGAATAGTGAAGCCATTGCAAAAGAAAAAGTAGATGCATGGTTTGCCCAATGGACTTCACTACAAGCCGCTATCCATACAGCACATGATGCAAGAAATGGACTGGCAAAAGGGCTAATGGAAGATGCCATCGAGCTATTTGAACAACTTGTGCAAGCTGCAGGCGATGAAGTGCTACCGATTAATGGGGTTGAGCGATTAGCCTTTATTAAAGCTAAGCCAGGTCAATATGCATGCTATCGTCAACTAGATGAGCTATTTAAAGAAACGAAAAAGCGCACAGCACGACTGCGGATTCAAGCTAGTAAAAGTTAGAGTGGATGAATAGAGTATAAAAAGTGGATAGGACATGTAAAGTGAAGGATAGACCGCGAAAAGTGGCGGATAGACCTTGTAGAGTGAAGGATAGACCGTCAAAACTGACGGATAGCCTCCTCAGAGCCCTTCATCAATAAAAAAACCGAGAAGCAGTGAATGAACTGCTTCTCGGTTTTTTTCTTTATTCTGAGCTTTGGTCTTCTTCATTTGGGTTGGTAGGCTCGGTAGGAGGTGTTGGCTGCTGATTTCCATCATTATTGCCATTGTTTCCACCATTGCCGTTATTTCCATGCCCATTACCATTTCCATGCCCGTTATTACCATTATTATTGTTGTTATTACCGTTGTTGCCATTACCATTATTGTTATTACCTTGATCATTATCCTCTTGACCAGGATCAATCGGTAAATCAATATCTGGTTCATCTGGATCTTCCGTTTCCAAATCTTCCTCAGGGGTAGTTGTGATCTGGAAGGTAGTTGTCCCAGGCTCACTGCGTGTGCCATCTACAATGGCTACGACAGAGATTGTATAGTTACCATCTTCAAGTGTGTTAGCAACAGTTAGGCCTTTCGTGTCTGCTGTGCCAAGGACAACCGTTTCTCCACCTTCACGTGTGGCAGAAACTTCAAATGAAGTTGGTAATGGTTCATCGGTTTCTGGATTTAGGATGGCATCATGTTCCCAAGAAATATTGATCGACTGTGCTCCTAAATCTAAGTTTGCTGAAACATTATAAGGTGTAGATAGCTCTGGCGCCTCATAGACCTCAGAAACCTCTGTTGGTTCAGTCCCGCGAACGAATAACTCTGTTTGACGTAGTTCGCTAGGTGTATAGTCACTTGCCAATCTTAAAGGTTTAGAGCCTACTTCCACCGTTGCTTCTACAACAGTACTTGGCTTTTTGAAGCTAGCTGTCTCAACATTCGCTGAAATTTCTTGCATAATCGTCTTAAATAAGTTTTGTGGTAATCGACGTTCTTCCCACGTTGTAATTGGATCAAAGTGTTTTTCATAGCCACTCCATATAGCGATGGAATAGTTAGTTGTGTAACCAGCAAACCATGAATCTGGCACACTTGTATTCGGTAAATTATATTTGTTAAAGTCTTCTGCTGAATAGTTAGTTGTACCTGTTTTACCTGCGATATCCAAGCCAGGCACATTGGCTGCAGTTCCTGAGGCATCAGGCTTATTGCCGACTACATCACGTAGCATGTCTGTTACCATGTAAGCCGTATAATCATTCATAGCCACTTTAGACTCAGGTGTATAGTTTTTAGACGTTTTACCATCTCGATAGACAATTTTTGTAATCGAATGTGGATCTGTATAGACCCCGTTATTACCGAAAGCAGCATAGGAAGCTGCCATTTGAATAGGAGAGATAGTAATAGCACCACCGCCAATTGCATCGGACTCATAGAGGTTTTCTGTTTCAATTCCTAAACGTCCAACAAATTCCTTGGCTTTTTCTGTGCCAACCTCCTGTAATGCTTTGACAGCTGGAACGTTCCGTGAAGCATATAATGCTTTACGTGCAGTCATGGCACCCATATATCTGCCATCCCAGTTTGTGATTGTTTGCTTTGTACCTGTATAGTTCATTGGTTCGTCGACAAGTGTTTGACCTGTAGACCATTTTAAATATTCAATTGCTGGCCCATAGTCGACTAACGGTTTCATTGTGGAACCTGGTTGATTATTTGTTAAGTCCTCGGCATAATTCCAGCCACGTTCTGCACCATATTTACGACCGCCACCAACGGCTTGAATGGCACCTGTTTTTGTATCAACGACCGCCACACCTGACTGAATATCTTCAGTTGGGAAATTACTATCATCATTCATCACATTTTCTACAACTTGTTGAGCATTTGGATCAAGCGTCGTATAGACTTTGATTCCTTCTGCCATTGCCGAACCGTCACCATTATTTTCTAATTCATTAATAACAATATCCAGGAAGGCATCATATTTGGAACCTGCAAATGATTGGCGTGTTGCATCATCCGCTAAACCTGATTGAACTTCTGCTTTTTTGGCTTCTTCCATTTCGGCTTTAGAAATTTTTCCGTGTTGATACATTAATCCTAAAACGGTATTACGTCGTTTTTTTGCAAGCTCAGGGTTTTTTAATGGATTATACGCATTTGGTCGTTGCACTAGCCCTGCTAATAGTGCTTCTTCATCTAAAGTTAAATCTTTTAATTCTTTACCATAGAAGTATTGTGAGGCTGTGCCGAAGCCATAGATACGACCTGACATAAGCATTTTGTTGAAGTACATTTCAAAAATTTCTTCTTTCGTATACTTACGCTCTAATTGGAAGGCAAGCCATGCTTCCTGTGCTTTACGCTTTAATTTCTTCTCGTTTTGTAAAAATGAGTTTTTGACTACTTGCTGTGTTAAAGTTGATGCACCTTGCGCACCAAAGCCATCACGGAAGTTTGCAAGGATTGCACCGCCTAGACGATAAAAATCCATACCATGATGCTCAAAAAAGCGTACATCTTCTGTAGCCAGAATAGCATTGATCATATCTTCAGGTATATCTTCATATTTTATATATTTACGGTTTTCAGCACCGATTGTTGCAAATAATTCACCGTTTTTATCGTAGAACTCTGAAGAAACAGGATCTTTCAATAATTCTTCATCGAGCTCAGGAGCCGTGCTTGCATAGAAGGCAAATAATGCACCTCCTCCAATTAAGCCTGCTACACCGATGGCTAAGACAGTTAAGAAAATGCGTTTAAACCATGTCTTAGCGGATGAGGCTGGTTTCGTTTTTTTCTTTTTATTTTTTTCAGCGAGAGCCTTTTGATGCTCTCCACGTGTTCGACGACGTTCAGTCATTCTTATTTCTCCTCACTTTCAGACCCGTAGCATTTTGCATCAATCAATTGTTGGATGATAGGTAAATAATCGATACGCGGATAATAGCTCGTGGGAATTTCATATGCCTCTTCTTCGATGATCGAAAAGGGTATCGATTTACGATTGCCATTTTCCATTGCTTGCCAGGCCTTTTGTAAAACTTTGTATGGCACAATAAAATATCGCTCAAAAGCAGAAAAACGAACGATAATAAAAGCCACACCATTTTGTTCCGTCACTTGCTGCATATGTGTCATTTGATGCTCATGAATATTTTTTAAGGGGAAACTTGTTTTGGAAGCCGTTTCCTTTGCATCAAAATCTATATAATGCCCATTCCAAACACCATTGTAGTCGGTTGTAGAGGGTGTTCGAAAATAAGCTTCACGAATGACAGCAGCACTTCGTGAAGGGTACTCTACTTTGACGATTTGCACAGGAACAGGTTTCTTATGAATGATAGCAAGTCGCCTTTTTATATAATAGTCGTTTGCTTCATTAATTTCATCTTCTAGCGTCTTCCCGCGATTACTAAAAGATAAATCTTTGCTTTTGCTCTTTTTTTCTGTTTTCTGTACAGAAGCATTTGGGGTATACAATTTCCCGTTTGGATAACGAATTGTCATTAAACTCACCCTTTACCTTACTGCTTTTCTATCCACTAGTTTACCATGTTTTAATAGTTGTTCTCTACCTCCATCATTCATGAAATTGTTACTAGAATAGTAGAAAACAAATGGTACGTATGAATAATTTGCGTCGAAAAATCGCCAGCTTTATTATTACTAGAATCGTCAAAATAACTGATAAATTTAAATAGGTCATTGGGATGAAAATATACTCACACAGCAACCTTTCATTCATGACGATTTTTTTGGTCAGAGGTTCACTATTAAAATTTTATCGAAAATCTTCTTCTTTCAGCTAACTTACGCTTATTTTGTCACGCCTGAAGGTAATTCTATACATACGAGGAATACTAAAGTAAAGCAAAGGAGGCGTTATTTTGAACAAGTTAGAACAATTAGTTGCGCAGTTAGATCTGGTCAATCAATTACTTTTCACGAGAGTGTCATTGGAAAACAATGCTCATAGTTTGCATTTTTTTATGCAACTTAAAGCGGTTAGCCAGAAAGTAAGCTTAGCAGAAAAGAACTGGCAAGTAAAGAATGCTTGTTCGCCTATTAGTAGTGAAAAATCATAGACTTTGGTACACTTATCTTATAAGCAATTGAACTAACGCAATAGCATGAAGATTGATACATTATTTTCCATAAAGGTGTGGTAAATAGGTGTCATAAACAGTGATATTTCCATAGCTGACGAGCTGAACAAAACATACTCAGCATGTATATGCCGTCACTACGAAATATATTTGCTATGTATAATTGTTGAGAGATGAGGTGCAAAATTGTTAGTTATCCAGCAAACATCCAAATTAATAGATGAATGTGATCAGTGCGTTTCACGTTTTTGGCAAATGCGTGAGGAAGATCGAACACCTGATTTTTTTCAAGAGGTAAAGCCACATGCAGATGAAATTCATCAACTTTTAAAGGTATGGCAGCAAGAAGCCAATAAATGGATTCAAAAAAATCGACCAAAATATATGCATACGCAACAAATTGCTTCAGTCGTTGAATCGATGGAGCAATTTGTTGTGCAATCTTTTTATAAAGAAACAAGTAAAAAACGTTTTTTAGATGCCATACATTCTACTTCCTATACTTTGAAAACATTTGAACGATTAGTTAAGGAGGGAGAAAAGGATGCTATCGAAGAAACGAACGATTAGTGAGCTTTTACATGAGTGGAGATATGATGAAGAACTTAAAGAGCGTATCCTGCATTGGCAAACATTAGAGGGGCGTCCAGCTAACTATGCACCATTTCCTAGGAATTTACATCCTTCTTTAGTGAAAGCCTTACAGACAAGAGGGATTGAGCAGCTTTATACACATCAGCGAGAGGCATTTGATTTGGCACAGAGTGGTACATCTTTTACAGCGGTTACGCCAACTGCTTCAGGTAAATCCTATTGCTATCATCTGCCAGTGCTACAAAAAATAATGGAGGATAAAAATGCACGTGCCATTTATTTATTTCCAACAAAGGCACTGGCACAGGACCAGAAAAATGATTTGAATGAGCTCATTGAGCAAAGCGGTGAGGAGATTTTAAGCTATACCTATGATGGAGATACGGCTCCAGGCATTCGCCAAAAGGTTCGTAAGGCAGGGCATATCGTGATGACGAATCCTGATATGCTTCATTCGGGGATTTTGCCACATCATACAAAATGGGTTTCACTTTTTGAGAATCTACAATATATTGTGATTGATGAATTGCATACATACAAAGGTGTGTTTGGTTCCCATGTGGCGCATGTTATTCGGAGATTAAAAAGAATTTGTGAATTTTATGGGAGTAAACCAGTGTTTATTTGTACATCGGCTACCATAAAAAATCCTAAAGAGCTTGCTGAGCTACTAACGAATGAATCACACATGCTCATTGCTGATTCGGGTGCTCCAGTTGGTAAGAAAACCTTTCTTTTTTACAATCCGCCGATTATTCATAAAACATTTGGCGTGCGTAGAAGTGCTGTATTAGAGGTAAGTGATTTAGCTAAGAGGTTGTACACGGCTGGCATTCAATCCATTATTTTTGCCAAAAGTAGGGTACGAGTAGAAATGATTGTAACCTATTTAAAGGAACTTACACGTAATAAGCTGCTCGATGAATCTGTACGTGGCTATCGAGGTGGGTATCTGCCATCTGAACGACGTGTCATCGAAAAAGGCTTACGTGATGGGACAATCCAAACAGTTGTTAGCACCAATGCATTAGAATTAGGTGTCGATATCGGTCAATTACAAGCATGTATTATGACAGGTTACCCAGGAAATATTGCGAGTGCTTGGCAGCAAGCAGGACGTGCAGGGAGACGTCAGGATGAGGCATTGATTATTTATGTTGCGCAATCTTCCGCATTGGACCAGTATGTAGTCAATCATCCACTATTTTTACTAGGCAGTACACCAGAGGAAGCACGTATTTATCCAGAAAATATGCTGATTTTAATGGATCATTTGAAATGTGCTGCCTTCGAGCTACCTTTTTCAACAGGCGATACGTATGGAGAATATGACATACAAGAATTGCTGGAGTATTTAGCAGAAGAAGGGGTAGTTTTTAAGACGAGTGATAAATGGCATTGGATGAGTGATCGTTTCCCGGCGCATGATATTAGCTTACGTTCAGCGTCACAAGAAAATGTAGTCATTATTGATCTTACCATTCCTGCACAGACAAAGGTTATTGGTGAAATGGATCGTCATAGTGCCATGACACTCTTGCATGAAGAAGCCATTTACTTGCACCAAGGCATTCAGTTCCAAGTAGAGAAGCTTGACTGGGAAGAAAAGAAAGCCTACGTACGTGAAGTAGATGTTGATTACTATACAGATGCCAATCTAGCAGTTGAAATGAAAGTTTTAGAGGAAGATCGTAACCGTTCATATGCAGGTGGTACAATCTGCTTTGGCGATGTTGGCTTAGTTGCACAAGCAACGATTTTCAAGAAAATACGCTTCGGCACACATGACAATATTGGCTCAGGACCTATACATTTACCACCAGATGAAATGCATACAAGTGCTTCGTGGCTATCGTTTACAGCACCAGATAAATGGACAGAGGAAGAGCTAACAGATGCTATGACTGGGGTAGCCTACGCGATGAATGCCTTCATTCCTTTGTTTATTCAATGTGATAGTAGCGATGTAGCCGTTGTACCACAGGTGAAGGCCACACATAATGAGCGGCCAACGTTTTTTGTCTATGATAAGTATCCTGGTGGCATCGGCTTAAGTGAAAAGGTATATGAACTATGGGAAGAGCTAATCATGAAAACATATGAACATGTTACAAATTGTGCATGTGAATCGGGCTGTCCTTCCTGTATTGGGGCACAAGAATCATTGCTTCAATCAAAAGGAAAGGTAGCTAAATTACTGCAACAATTAATGGCATAGTAAACAGAGGGTGAGGAACGCCAATATGTTCTTTCACCCTCTTGTTTGTATTCATGGTAAATCGATTTTCATCGAAGAATATTTTGAATGAGGTTAACAATCATGTTACTCTTGCAAGAGAGATGTCTTATACAATAAGCAGAAAATGAGTGAAATTCATGTCTTACGAAAATAAAATATTACAAATGAAAAAAATGCTGGGAAAAAAACCGATGTCCGCCAAAAAAGTTGAAGAACCAGCGTTCCAAAAGCCTGCTAGGCCAAGCTATACAGAGCAATGGAAACAGGCGGGACTAACCGTTGTTGAAAATGATTTCGGCATCGTATTTAAGCGTCAAGTAAGCTATCCGTTTAGCTATCAGCATGGACATTATCAACTGCAATCATTCTTTGAAGCCCTGAAAAAATGGCAAGATGCTGAGTTTGATCATCCTTATGCGCTAGATATGGAAGAGTCCGTCTTATTTTTTGACACGGAAACAACAGGTTTAAAGGGTGTTGGGACCCATATTTTTTTGCTTGGATTTTTAGAGGTAGCTGAAGAATCCTTTATCCTCACACAATATATTATGGCAGATCCTGCACATGAAGCAGCCTTCTTATTTGAATCCAAGCTTTGGCAAAAGTCAGCTACTGTGATTACCTATAATGGGAAAAGCTTTGATTGGCCACAGCTTGAAACACGATGGACATTGCATCAAAAAACCTTACCAAAATTACGCTCTCAGCGACAGATCGATTTGTTGCATAGTTCGAAGCGTTTATGGAAAAATGATATGGAGCGCTTAAAATTAAAATCTGTCGAGGAAGAAAAGCTTGGTTTTTCGCGTAAAGGGGATATTCCAGGCCATCTCGCACCTATTATTTATTTGGATGCAGTAAAAAGTGGCATTCCAGATGCTCTTATAAAGGTTTTGCATCATAATGAGTGGGATTTACTATCACTTATCACACTGTATAGTCATTCTACGTATTTATTGTTCGAGCAGGACCATGAAGAATCAGCAAAAACTTTCACCAACATTGGGAAATGGTATGGTGATTTAAGAGAAAGTACACAAAGTGTGAGGATTTTAGAAAAGGTGACATCAAAATTTGATGCGCTAGAAGCGGGCCATGCTCAATATTATTTAGCTTTACAGCACAAGAAGAATAAACGCTATAGTGAAGCTATTGACTCATTCGTGGCCTCCCTTCATTTTGTTGAAGCAAGAACAAAGTTACATGCCCTTGAGCAGCTAGCCATACTTTATGAGCACCAAATGAAGGATTATGAGCTGGCCCTTTATTATACGCAAGAAGGCATACGTCTCATTCGAAATAATGGGCAATGGAGAGCAGAACAAAAACAAAAATGGGAAATTTCTTGGGAAAAGAGACTACACAGATTAGGAAATAAGAAATAAATTCGTGGGTAAGCGCGTGAAACGACAAGTTTAGCCTTACAATTAGTATTTTCAGACGATATAATGTGATGAAGTATGCTATAATGTATTCGTGTATGTAGTGTGAGGAAGGGCGATGTGAATGGACATTAAATTAACGTCAAAAATGATCCTTGAAAAGGAATTTAAAAAGAACTTTAAAGGCTACAATGTAGAAGAAGTAGATTCTTTTCTTGATGAAATTATTCAAGACTATGAAACGTTTGAAAAAGTGGTGGCCCAACTACGTGAAGAAAATAGACAGTTAAAAGAAGAAATTGAAAGCACACCTAAGAGACAACCGGTTGCTTCAGCGGCAGCTGGTACAACGAATTTTGATATTTTAAAACGTCTTTCTAATTTAGAAAAACATGTATTTGGTAGCAAGCTGTACGAATAAATTTAGTCAATTATATTGTATT